>NZ_JBQKGG010000059.1:0-311 GCF_052118925.1 Candidatus Paralachnospira sp. LCP21S3_A2 | reverse complement strand
ACTTATCCCAGGACGATCTGTTAAGCAGCACCCAGATGATGGAGTACTGCAAAAAGACGCTGGATAAGTGGCAGATGCAGACGCTGGAGCGCCAGATTGAGGCGGCAAAAGCCATGGTGCAGGCACGGACAGCGTGGCGGATCGAAGGGACGCTCCGGGAGTTTCCAAAGTTTCAGCCGGTCAACCTGTGGTTTGATTTTCCCGTTCACCGGATCGATCAGAGCGGGGCACTGGGCGACGTTGAGCCGGAGGTGGAGAAGCCGATGTGGCAGCGTGGCAGAGAGTCCAGGAAGAAGCAGAGTGAGCAGGCA
>NZ_JBQKGG010000058.1:0-369 GCF_052118925.1 Candidatus Paralachnospira sp. LCP21S3_A2 | reverse complement strand
GTTTGAAAATGAGGACCGATACCCGACAGTGAAGGAGTTATATGAGGTCCTTAAATCGGACGCAGAGGCGACCGGAGAGCGGTTCCCGGAGGAAAAAACGATCCGGAATTCGCTCAAAGACCTAGGATATGTAGTCGATAAAGCTACTCATTGCCTGTTGCCCGTCACCTAGGTTGCGGGAACCGGGAATGTTTTCCCGTGACCTATGTCGCGGGAACCGGGAATCAATGCCCGGAACCTTAGTCACGGGAATCGGGAAAGATTTTTACATTCCTGCCCGTTACCTAGGTTACGGGAATACCGGGCATTCCCGCCCGTGACCTATATATAAATATAACACGGGAATCGGGCAAGCCCTCTGTACGGGTC
>NZ_JBQKGG010000057.1:0-417 GCF_052118925.1 Candidatus Paralachnospira sp. LCP21S3_A2 | reverse complement strand
CTGTCCTGGTTCAGGTTTTTGCTTTGTTAATGAAATTGAATTGGTTTTAAAACATTCAATCAATATCTGATGTCTTCTTATCAATGTGTAGTTTTCAAGGTACAGTGTTTTATAAAAGCTTAACCAAGATTTTATATCTTTACGCTCGCAACATTTGAAGTTGCTCGCTCTCAGAAAAGCTTTCGTGGAGATGAAGGGATTCGAACCCTTGACCCCCTGCTTGCAAGGCAGGTGCTCTCCCAACTGAGCTACACCCCCATTACGGGTTGGTCATCTCTTTAATTTTCTTTAACCATTTAAAATGGTCTGGGCTTAAGTGGACTCGAACCACCGACCTCACGCTTATCAGGCGTGCGCTCTAACCAGCTGAGCTATAAGCCCATGATTCTGGCACCCACCTGCTCTCCCATACCGTCT
>NZ_JBQKGG010000056.1:0-421 GCF_052118925.1 Candidatus Paralachnospira sp. LCP21S3_A2 | reverse complement strand
AAAGTCATACTGGTAAACGGGATCATCTGCAGTCCCTAACTGCCGGTCCAGGCCCAGGTACTGGAACCAGGTCCGGTTTCCGTCGGCATAGGTGCTCCAGACCACGTTTCCCCTGGAACCGTCCTCTCCCTCCTCCTGGCGGTACAGCACCCGCGGCACCTTCTGATCCAGGAGGTATCCATATGCCACCGCAGAGCCGTTCGGTTCCTTCACCCGCACAAGACGCCCCTGGTCATAGGAATAGGTGCTCTTTGACCCGTCCGGGTAAGTAATGGAAGTCAGGTTTCCGTCCCCATCATATCCATAAGAAGTTTTCCGTCCGGTGGCGCGGTCCGTGATGGAGACCAGGCGGTCTTTATAGGTTCCCTCATACGCAAAGTCAATGGCCTGCCCGGCCCCGTCCACCACCGTTCCCAGGTAG
>NZ_JBQKGG010000055.1:0-427 GCF_052118925.1 Candidatus Paralachnospira sp. LCP21S3_A2 | reverse complement strand
ATCTTATCCAACTCAGAGTTACCGTTTTCGTCTTCTCCAATGTCAAATCCAGCTAACCACAAGTAGGCATCATTCAAATAGTTAATGTCATTTACAGAGTCTGATACAGCTAAGTTGTAAGCATCAATTAATGGAATCTGAGCTTCAAAGTCTCCTAGACGTTCCTCGTTAGCGATGACTTCAAATACATTAAACTTTCCAAGAAGATTCGGAAAAGTTTCTGGGATTGGCTTACTTTTAGTTCCATCGGCAAGAGTCTCTGTTTCAAATTTAATAATCTTATCTTTGGTATAGACTTCATAAGTCCGGTACACAGCTCCTGTAGCGCTTTGGTACACAGTGTTATAATAGATAGCTGCTAGAGGTTCACTGTCCAAGTCCATCGAGTAGCACATAACCATATTCATTGGAGAAATTGCTTTGATAC
>NZ_JBQKGG010000054.1:0-432 GCF_052118925.1 Candidatus Paralachnospira sp. LCP21S3_A2 | reverse complement strand
CTGATGCGCTTAGGGGAGACACCCGTTCCCATCCCGAACACGATGGTTAAGACCTAAGCGGCCGATGGTACTATACTGGAGACGGTATGGGAGAGCAGGTGGGTGCCAGAAATCGAAATAATCAGCTTTGCTGTTTATATATATACTGGTTTTTACCAGTGATTTAAAATCAAAAATCTCTTTTGGTTTTAAATGGCTGATAAACTTCAGTCATATGTACCTTGAAAACTACACATTGATAAGAAGACATCAGATATTGATTGAATGTTTTAAAACCAATTCAATTTCATTAACAAAGCAAAAACCTGAACCAGGACAGCAGGACGCTACCTGCTGTGGTTAAACCTGGTTAAGCTAAAAAGAGCGCAGGGTGGATGCCTTGGCACTAAGAGCCGATGAAAGACGTGATAAGCTGCGATAAGCCATGGGGAG
>NZ_JBQKGG010000053.1:0-434 GCF_052118925.1 Candidatus Paralachnospira sp. LCP21S3_A2 | reverse complement strand
TCCCGCTGTCCTGGTTCAGGTTTTTGCTTTGTTAATGAAATTGAATTGGTTTTAAAACATTCAATCAATATCTGATGTCTTCTTATCAATGTGTAGTTTTCAAGGTACAGTATGTCGAAAGCATTCCAGCTCTCTTCACTCAACTAAGCTCATTCATCGCTTGCGCTCGAATTCGCTAAGGTTCGTGAAGGGCCTCGCACTAAGCTCGATCATCGTTTACACTCAATCTCGTTAAGTTGCTTTCGGCCTGGAGATGAAGGGATTCGAACCCTTGACCCCCTGCTTGCAAGGCAGGTGCTCTCCCAACTGAGCTACACCCCCAAGATTCTGGCACCCACCTGCTCTCCCATACCGTCTCCAGTATAGTACCATCGGCCGCTTAGGTCTTAACCATCGTGTTCGGGATGGGAACGGGTGTCTCCCCTAAGCGCATC
>NZ_JBQKGG010000052.1:0-494 GCF_052118925.1 Candidatus Paralachnospira sp. LCP21S3_A2 | reverse complement strand
TTGGATAAAGCATTACGCGAGTAAACTCGCATATTTATTGTGGCTCACTCCGTCTGGACAGGTGGCTCACGTTACACTGGACAGGCGGCTCTGCCGCACAAGAATATTCAGCTGTTTTTATGGATAAAAATCTTAAGCTAAAAGGAAGTATAGTGGCAGGTATAATACAAATCCTTGCCTGCATTATTGTATATAAATTTAACATTCCAAATCCGAATATTGTATTATTTGTGCTGCTTTCAGCATCAATAGTACAATTTGGATACTTTGCAGGGATAACAAGTGGTGTTATTGCTGTTTTGTATTCTGCATTCTTTTTTTCAACAGACCACAGCTGGATTTTTTATACTCAGATTAATCGTGATAAACTGATTGTGATTGTATTGAATAATCTGTGCTCCAATGAGCCACCTGTCCGGCAAGCTTGAGCCACCATTCCGGATATGTGTGAGCCACTATTCCGGTCATAATGAGCCACTTCAGTTTTATAATAG
>NZ_JBQKGG010000051.1:0-585 GCF_052118925.1 Candidatus Paralachnospira sp. LCP21S3_A2 | reverse complement strand
GAGCAGCCGCCCGGTGCTGTCATACTGATACGTGGTGGTGTTCTGGAGCTCATCCGTCACCGTAAGGACCTGCTTCCCGGACGGGTCATACGTCTGGGAGGAGTGGATCCCCGTTCCGGTCCCTTCCGCGTTTATGGAAGAGCTTACCGGGTTTCCGCATGCGTCATAGGAAAACCGGTAAACGGCCCCGTCGGAATTCTTTGCCTCCGTCAGGTTGTTCCGGCTGTCGTAGGTATAGGAAAAATCCGTCCCGTCCGGGCTCACCATCCCCGACAGGTTCCCGTTCCCGTCATACCGGAACTTACTCTGTTCCGCCGCGCTCTTCACATCCGTCAGGTTCCCGTCCTTGTCGTAGACGTAAGTCTCTCCTTCATCCTTCGTGAGCTGGACCCCGTCAAACCAGGCCGCATTACACTGGTCATCATAAACGAGCCGGATATTGATGGCATAATACCGGTTCTTCGTATCCGCATTCCCGTCATCGGTGGTGAACACCCCGCCGCCGTACTGCCAGCCTTTTACATAAGGGTCAAAGTCGAACCGGTGGGATTTTGTCGTCCCGTTGCTGTAGCAGACCTGGGCCTC
>NZ_JBQKGG010000050.1:0-653 GCF_052118925.1 Candidatus Paralachnospira sp. LCP21S3_A2 | reverse complement strand
TCCGGTAAGAAGCCGGTATTCATGGACGTTTGCCTGGTTTTCTTCCCTGGTGATGACAAACCCAAGGCCGTCCTCGTCCTTTAACTTGTTTCCATCTTTTTCGTCCCGGTAAAAGAAATGCCTGGTCCCGTCCCCGTCAGTATAGACATAGAGAGAATCCGAGATCCCGGTGGGAAGGAGCCGTTCCTGGACATTCAGGCGCCAGCCGTTCCCGATCCTGGAACTCTTTCCCGTGTCACAAAGGTTATAGACATGGCTTACCGTGACCGGAAGCCGGGAGCCGGACGTTGCGGCATCGGGATGGACAAAGACCAGGTTTCCGTTGAAGTCATTGGTATAACCGTGTCCGGCCCGGCCGGCATCCTGCTCATGGTAGCTCCAGTATCCCTCCAGCCCCGCTGCATTTTTATAATAGAAGTATGCACAAGGGTGTGCTTCTTCTCCGAAGTTATTGTTGGATGTGATAACATACGCTTCTGCCCGCTGGGTCTCATTCCGGGACCGCAGCTCGATCCCGTAGTTGTTCCCCGTATTATACCATTTCCGCACCAGCTTCGTGACATCAAATTCGAGCAGATTCGTCTGATCTCCAATGGGCTTCGCCGTCTTGAAATCCAGGACCGTATCGGAACAGGACGGCTGGCTGTTCCAGG
>NZ_JBQKGG010000049.1:0-719 GCF_052118925.1 Candidatus Paralachnospira sp. LCP21S3_A2 | reverse complement strand
TCTATTATAAAACTGAAGTGGCTCATTATGACCGGAATAGTGGCTCACACATATCCGGAATGGTGGCTCAAGCTTGCCGGACAGGTGGCTCATTGGAGCACAGATTATTCAGCAGACAAGCGTTAAGGCTCGTTCTAATGGAGAGAAATGCCCGATATGTTCCGGTGCGAGAGTAATTGCAGGAATTAACGATTTGGCGACATTAGAGCCATTACTGGTAAAACAGTGGTCGAAAAAGAATAAGATAAAACCGACAGAGGTTTCTATTGGTTCTCATAAGAAAGTGATTTGGAGATGTGAGAAAGGACACGAGTGGGAAGCTGCCGTTAAGAGCAGAACGATAAATAGGACAGGCTGCCCGTATTGTTCCCATAATAAAGTGTTGGGAGGATTTAATGACCTTGCAACACTTCTGCCGGATATAGCAGCCGAGTGGTCGGACAGAAATTATCCGTTACTTCCAACTCAGGTTAATAAAAACTGTAAGGTTATATATGAATCCGCTATATAAGCTCTTTCGTTTATCTGGCAAACTAGACAGGCTTAAAAATCATATTCTACCTTCGAGGGGTATGCTTTTTCTCTAAAAAAGAGTATGATCAATATAAAAAGGAGCTTCCTGTATAATAAAAAACGTGGATGTTGAAAATTGAAAATACCTCAGAGTACAATGAGACTACTGACTGGCAGGTTAGTAAAATCTTATTGAACAGAGAGGT
>NZ_JBQKGG010000048.1:0-757 GCF_052118925.1 Candidatus Paralachnospira sp. LCP21S3_A2 | reverse complement strand
ATGTATCACCTGACGAATATGAAAAGCTGTATGAGAGGGGTATGTTACTGTCTGCTGCTTAGCAGGCAGAACTTCTCATTTTAATTTGTACTAAATCTTGACATAGGACCAACTTAAACATCTCTGCAAACAATCCCTTAAAGAGCTTTAACTCATCCTTATCCAGCTCGATTGCAAATTCATTGTCGATTGCCTGTTTTTCGCATTTATCCTTTTCCTTTGCAATCTTACGCACCACACGAAGAAGCACATAGCACTCCTTGGACTTTGCAATGCTCTGTTTAAAGGTCAGCTCATCCTCATCGACTGACTTCTGTGTCTGATAGATAATCTCTTTTAACTTATCATTGATACCATCTACTTCCTCAAGGGAAATAATAACGGATGCCTTAGAAGCACCCGATCTGTCCCACTCCTTATGAAGTTCCTTTACTAAAAACTCCATGTTCTTAATTACTGTTGTTGAATCACTTTTCATCTTGCTCTTCCTCCGTTTTCTTTTAATGAAGAAGGGAGCTGACTTTCGCTGATAGGTGCAAAATCAACTCCCTTCATGTCCTCTGCTCCAAGGACTATCTGCTCTGCATAATACATATCCATTGCCTTATTGATGGCATCGTCAAGCGACTCTGCCTTTACTTTCTGTACTGATGTTAGCATCTAATTAGTACAAAACAAAAATGAGATATTCCCTTGATACAAATAAAATGTATAATAACAAGAGGAGGAACTCATCATGTCATGTAAGAAAACTCAA
>NZ_JBQKGG010000047.1:0-839 GCF_052118925.1 Candidatus Paralachnospira sp. LCP21S3_A2 | reverse complement strand
TTGCAAACGTTTATTGTTATAGTAATCTATATAATCTACAATCATTTTTACGAGAGTACCTCTATCAGTGTATCGTTTTCCATAGTATCGCTCTCTCTTCAGAATTCCCCAAAAACCTTCCATTGGTCCATTGTCGATACATTTAGCAACTCGCGACATGCTTTGTATTATTCCAGCATTTACAAGTTTTGTATGAAATGTCCTGTTCGTATATTGGAATCCCCTGTCACTGTGAAACAGTGGCTGCGCACCAGGATTTCTAAGTAAAGCATTGTCTACCGTATCAAACACCAAAGCATTGTTGTTCTTATCACGAATAACATACGAAACAATCCGTCTATCATATAGATCCAGTATTGCACTTAGATAAACTTTATGCTTTTCCATCCCAATATAATAATGAAATTCTGTCACATCAGTGAGCCATTTTTCATTTGGTGTTTTGGCAGTGAACTCCCGATTAAGTATGTTTTCAGCTATATACTGAGGGTTTGCAGCCTGTCTTGTGCATCCGTTGTTAGAATACTTGATAGTTGATTTTATATTAAGTTTACGACAAATGCGTAGCACACGTTTATCGTTTACATCAATACCATGATATCGTTCCAAATCATCTCTGATTCTTCGATAGCCTTTATCCGGTGAGTCTGTATGAATCTTTTCTATCTCGTCAGCAATAAACCTATTCTTTTGCTCACTTTTAGGAATTTCTCTGTGTAGCCATTTATAATAAGCTGCTCTAGAAACATTACCAAGTTTACAAAGTGCAGCAACTGAATAATTATGATCTTCATGTTCTTCTTTGATTGCCTGATATATATGTTCATGACGGACCAGGC
>NZ_JBQKGG010000046.1:0-910 GCF_052118925.1 Candidatus Paralachnospira sp. LCP21S3_A2 | reverse complement strand
CAAGGTTCCACGTGTCTCGTGGTACTTTGGATCCTGCTTGCTCTGATCGGTTTTCGCTTACGGGGCTTTCACCCTCTGCGGCTGGCTTTCCCAAAACCATTCTGCTAACCTCTCAGATACATGATGCAGTCCGTAACCCCCAGGTGCACGCACCCGGGTTTAGGCTCCTCCGGTTTCGCTCGCCGCTACTCCCAGAATCGAGTTTTCTTTCTTTTCCTCCGGCTACTTAGATGTTTCAGTTCACCGGGTTCCCTTCCATACGTTATGGATTGGCGTATGGATACTGGAGGTCTGCTCCAGTGGGTTTCCCCATTCAGAAATCCATGGATCAAGGGATATTTGCTCCTCCCCATGGCTTATCGCAGCTTATCACGTCTTTCATCGGCTCTTAGTGCCAAGGCATCCACCCTGCGCTCTTTTTAGCTTAACCAGGTTTAACCACAGCAGGTAGCGTCCCGCTGTCCTGGTTCAGGTTTTTGCTTTGTTAATGAAATTGAATTGGTTTTAAAACATTCAATCAATATCTGATGTCTTCTTATCAATGTGTAGTTTTCAAGGTACAGTGTTTTGCATTGAACCGACCAGTTTTTCACAACCTGTCGGACGCACACTCCGCTAAAGCTCAATCATCGCTTGCGCTCGATTTCGCCAAGCTACGGTGCGGGCTTTCGTACTAACCTCAGCCATCGTTCACACTCGGCTTCGCTAAGTACTCAATGCCTGGGCTTAAGTGGACTCGAACCACCGACCTCACGCTTATCAGGCGTGCGCTCTAACCAGCTGAGCTATAAGCCCATGATTCTGGCACCCACCTGCTCTCCCATACCGTCTCCAGTATAGTACCATCGGCCGCTTAGGTCTTAACCATCGTGTTCGGGATGGGAACGGGTGTCTCCCCTAAGCGCATCAG
>NZ_JBQKGG010000045.1:0-979 GCF_052118925.1 Candidatus Paralachnospira sp. LCP21S3_A2 | reverse complement strand
GCATCCCACTGCCTCTGATACTCCGCTACCATGTCCTTATACTCGGTCATGTTCTTAGGCCGGATTGCCCCGCAGACGCTCTGATCGGCACGCTCATCGGTGACTGTGATTCCTCCCGCCGGTGTGATCCGGATCTGCGCCAGGGAGATCTCATGGACGCTGTCATCCCGCGTGAGTTCCGGAGGTGCCGGAGTGCTTCCGGGCGTGCCCTTAATGACCATCAGCTCCGCCGGGCCTGTGAGCATGTTGACATGCACCACCACTCGGTCGATCCGGTCATAGTTACTGTCCGGCGTCACCGTAAAAGTCCTGGCTTCCGGTACGTTACAATAAAATCCTTTCAGGATCGCATAGCCCGGCGCTACGGTGATCTGGCCGGAGCCCGCCGTGACGCCCATCGTCATGTCCCCGGAGTCCCCAATGGACACCCCCGAATAAAAGAGGTTATCAAAGTACCGGTTGAAATCCTCCTGCCCGTACTCAGTCCCTCCGTCAAAAAATCCACTGTTTGCCATCATATCCTCCTATATTCCTAAGTACCGTGCCCGGTAAAAGACCTCCACGCCTTTGCTCCTGAGTGCTCCGGCACTGTACTCGATCATGTTGTCGCCCGGTTTTAACCGCCAGAACACGGAGGCCGGATCCACATAGGCCCATCCGTCCTCGGTACTGTCCTCTGTCCGGATCTCGATCTCCGGAACGCTCTCGCCGGTGTTGATGTACAGGGTCTCGGATGCCGTCAAGTCTCTGGAGATCTGGATATACTCCCCGCTCCGGTGGTTGATGATCTTCGGCCTGGCCGCTGGCCCCTGGAAATAGATCTCCACCGGAGCTTCCACATCTCCGGGGTTTAAGATGTTCTTTTTTAGTTCACCGTACTGTCGCAGTTTGAATGGCAGCGTAAATGGCCACTTCCAACCGCCCACCAGCGTCATGATCGATACTCCGGTGCGGGTGATAGACTGGAAAAAAGGATCCA
>NZ_JBQKGG010000044.1:0-1164 GCF_052118925.1 Candidatus Paralachnospira sp. LCP21S3_A2 | reverse complement strand
AGGTTAGCAGAATGGTTTTGGGAAAGCCAGCCGCAGAGGGTGAAAGCCCCGTAAGCGAAAACCGATCAGAGCAAGCAGGATCCAAAGTACCACGAGACACGTGGAACCTTGTGGGAAGTCGGGGGGACCACCCCCCAAGGCTAAATACTCCTTAGTGACCGATAGCGCATAGTACTGTGAAGGAAAGGTGAAAAGGACCCCGGGAGGGGAGTGAAAGAGAACCTGAAACCCTGTGTTTACAAGCTGTGGAACTGCTTTCTATGCAGAACCGCGTACTTTTTGTAGAACGGTCCGGCGAGTTGCCGGTACTGGCGAGGTTAAGCACCTCAGGTGCGGAGCCGAAGGGAAACCAAGTCTTAATAGGGCCAGAGTCAGTACAGGCAGACCCGAAACCGGGTGATCTATCCATGTCCAGGTTGAAGCGGGAGTAAAATCCTGTGGAGGACCGAACCCACATCCGTTGAAAAGGGTGGGGATGAGGTGTGGATAGGGGAGAAATTCCAATCGAACCCGGAGATAGCTGGTTCTCCTCGAAATAGCTTTAGGGCTAGCCTCGTATTAGTCTCATGGAGGTAGAGCACTGAATTCCCGCGGGGGCGTCAAAGCTTACCAAAGGATATCAAACTCCGAATGCCATCGAGATGATGTACGGGAGTCAGACTGCACGAGATAAGTTGGGTGGTCAAAAGGGAAAGAGCCCAGACCTCCGGCTAAGGTCCCAAAGTGTGTGTTAAGTGGAAAAGGATGTGGGGTTTCAAAGACAACTAGGATGTTGGCTCAGAAGCAGCCATACATTCAAAGAGTGCGTAATAGCTCACTAGTCGAGAGGCCCTGCGCCGAAAATGTCCGGGGCTGAAACACACCACCGAAGCTGAGGAATGTATCTATACATTGGTAGAGGAGCATTCTTAAAGGGACGAAGCAGTACCGGAAGGAGCTGTGGACTTTTAAGAAGAGAGAATGCCGGAATGAGTAGCGAGATAGAGGTGGGAATCCTCTAGGCCGAATATCTAAGGTTTCCAGGGTAAAGCTGATCTGCCCTGGGTAAGTCGGGGCCTAAGGCGAGGCTGAGAAGCGTAGCCGATGGACAACAGGTTGAAATTCCTGTACTATAGCATGTCAGAACTGTGGGGACACAGAAGGAAAGGGAGAGCCGGGAATGAA
>NZ_JBQKGG010000043.1:0-1339 GCF_052118925.1 Candidatus Paralachnospira sp. LCP21S3_A2 | reverse complement strand
TGATGTTAGCATCTAATTAGTACAAAACAAAAATGAGATATTCCCTTGATACAAATAAAATGTATAATAACAAGAGGAGGAACTCATCATGTCATGTAAGAAAACTCAACACACCAAACAATTTAAGTTGGATGCTATCAACTATCGAAAAGAACATCCGGATCTCACTCAGGTAGAATGTGCCAAGAATCTTGGCATCGGAGTCAGCACTCTTGCCAGATGGGAAGCGCAATTCCGAGACAATGAAGGCGACATTCCTGTTAGGGGTTCTGGTAATTACGAATCCGATGAAGCCAAGGAAATCGCACGTCTTAAGCGCGAGCTTCGCGACGCTCAGGATGCTCTTGATGTGTTAAAAAAAGCCATCGGCATTCTGGGGAAAGATTAACAGAAGCTATCTACACTGAAGTTTCTGCCAAAGTAGAGGCATCTAAAGTTACTGGACGCCGCGTCTCTACTTCCGGAATGCTGAAATTTTTAGGCGTATCTCGCTCTGGATATCGAGCTTTTCTGAATCGAAAAGTTTCTCCTTCAAAGCAGCGTAAAGAGGCTATAAAAAAGGAAATCCAGAAAATCTACGACAAATCCAAACAGAACTATGGTGCTCCCAAAATCACTCAGGAGCTCCGCAAGGCTGGCGAAATCATCGCCGAACGCACCGTAGGTAAATACATGCGTGAAATGGGCATTAAAGCCCAGTGGATTAAACCGTGGACCACCACAACGAGAGACTCCGATTTCAGTGAAGAACTTCGCAACATTCTTGATGAGCAGTTTAACCCAGAATGTCCTAATGCCGTTTGGTGTACTGACATCACTTACATTTGGACGCAGGACGGCTTTGTATACCTTAATTGCATCATGGACTTATTTGCCAGAAAAATCATCGCATGGACACTTTCTGACACGATGGAAGTATCCACTGTTATTGAAACTATTAATAAAGCAAAGGCCTATCGAAAAATCGATTTCCCTTTGATTATTCACACGGATCGTGGCAGCCAGTATGTTTCTAATGCTTGGCGCGAAGCCACTGAAAAAATGCAACGCAGTTATTCTCATACAGGTTATCCGTATGACAATGCCTGCATCGAATCTTTCCATTCCCTTATTAAACGTGAATGGTTAAATCGTTTCAGTATTCGTAACTACAACCATGCTTATCGTCTGGTATTCGAATACATAGAAACATTCTATAACACTGTCAGAATCCACAGCCACTGTGGCTATGTATCACCTGACGAATATGAAAAGCTGTATGAGAGGGGTATGTTACTGTCTGCTGCTTAGCAGGCAGAACTTCTCATTTTAATTTGTACTAAATCTTGACATAGGACCA
>NZ_JBQKGG010000042.1:0-1354 GCF_052118925.1 Candidatus Paralachnospira sp. LCP21S3_A2 | reverse complement strand
TCTCATCTACATCGATCTTCTCAGCCGCGGGTACCTTGGGCAGTCCGGGCATGGTCATGATCTCACCGGTGAGCGCTACGATGAAGCCTGCGCCTGCGGAAATCTTCAGGTTTCTTACGGTTACTTCAAAGTCGGTGGGAGCACCAAGCTTTGTCTGATCATCTGTTAAGCTGTACTGGGTCTTTGCTACGCAGATCGGGCAGTTTCCATAACCCATAGCCTCCAGCTGAGCAGCCTGCTTCTGAGCATTCGCTGTCAGAACAGCTCTCTTTCCGCCGTAGATCTTCTGAACGATCTGGTTTAACTTATCCTCAATGCTTCCATCCAGCTCATAGGAGAAGGTAAAGTCATTGGGCTGCTCGCAGAGTCTTACAACCTCTTCTGCCAGCGCTACGCCGCCTTCGCCGCCCTTTGCCCATACCTGGGAAAGAACTACATTTACGCCAAGCTCCTTGCACTTCTTCTCAACCAGCTCAAGCTCTGCCTGAGTATCGGTCGGGAACTCGTTGATGGCAACCACGCAGGGCAGCTTGTAAACATTGGTGATGTTGCTTACATGCTTCAGCAGGTTCGGAAGTCCCTTCTCCAGAGCCTCCAGATTCTCATTGTTCAGGTCGGCCTTTGCAACGCCGCCATTGTATTTCAGTGCTCTTACGGTTGCTACGATAACAACTGCATTGGGCTTTAAGCCAGCCATACGGCACTTGATATCCAGGAACTTCTCAGCACCAAGGTCTGCGCCGAAGCCAGCCTCTGTTACGGTGTAATCAGCCAGCTTTAATGCCATCTTGGTTGCCGTTACAGAGTTGCAGCCATGTGCGATGTTTGCGAAGGGGCCGCCGTGAACGATGGCAGGAGTTCCCTCCAGGGTCTGTACCAGGTTGGGCTTTAACGCATCCTTTAACAGAGCTGCCATTGCACCCTCTGCATGAAGATCATGAGCGGTAACGGGCTTCTGCTCGGAAACCTTTCCGTAGGTGTATCCGATGATGATCCGGCCGAGTCTTGCCTTCAGATCGGTGATGTCGCTTGCCAGGCAGAGCACTGCCATGATCTCGGAAGCAACGGTGATGTCATAGCCGTCTTCACGGGGCATTCCGTTGGTCTTTCCGCCAAGGCCGTCTACTACGTTACGAAGCTGACGGTCGTTCATATCCACGCATCTTCTCCAGGTGATCTTTCTGGGGTCGATGTTCAGCGCGTTGCCCTGGAAGATGTGGTTGTCGATCATTGCTGCCAGCAGGTTGTTTGCTGCACCGATGGCATGGAAGTCACCGGTAAAATGAAGGTTGATATCCTCCATGGGAACCACCTGTGCATAGCCGCCGCCTGCTGCGCCGCCCTTTACACCGAA
>NZ_JBQKGG010000041.1:0-1384 GCF_052118925.1 Candidatus Paralachnospira sp. LCP21S3_A2 | reverse complement strand
TGGTTCAATCTTGGAAAGTTTCTACAGGATAATGAAATGAAACCGGTTCTTGTAAATCCTCACCATGTGAAAAAATCAAAAGAACTCGACGACAATCATCCAACTAAAAATGACCGTAAGGATCCGAAAGTTATAGCAGGCTTAGTTAGAGAGGGGCGTTACATGATCCCATACCTGCCGGAAGGTGTTTACGCTGATCTTAGAACAGCATCAAACATAAGATTCCAGTTACAGGCGGAACTTACAAGAATTCAAAACAGGATCAGTCGTTGGTTCAATATATATTTTCCTGAATATAAGACGGTATACGGAAAGCCGGATGCCAAGAGCGGAATGCTCATCCTTAAAGCCGCCCCACTTCCTGAAGATATCCTGACGTTAGGTATCGATGGAGTGAATCAAATCTGGCGGGATGCAAAGTTAAGAGCAGTTGGAAAAGCGAGGGCGAAGACCCTGATAAAAGCTGCTGAGCACAGCGTTGGAAGTAAAGAAGGAGCAGTAGCTGCAAGAATGGAAATCCGAATGCTTCTGGAGGACTATGAATCCAGAAATACACGTCTGCAGGAAGTTATGGTTCTAATTGAAGAATTGGTAAGAAAGATTCCGATGGCTGAAAAGCTGTTAGAGATCAAAGGTGTGGGAATCAGGACAGTGTCAGGGTTCCTTGCAGAAGTAGGTGATATCAGCCGCTTCAACAATCCGAAGGAACTGCAGAAGCTTGCAGGATTGGCATTGGTTGAAAATAGTTCGGGAAAGCACAAGGGCGAGACAACAATAAGCAGACGAGGCCGAAAGAGACTCAGATACCTGCTCTTTGAGGTTGCAATGTCGCTTGTGGCGAAGAACCCGGAGTTCAGGGAGCTCCATAATTATTACACAACCAGAAGAATGAATCCATTGAAGAAAATGCAGTCATTTATGGCGATTGCAGCCAAGCTGATACGAGTCTTTTATGCGATGCTGACGAAAGGTGTGGATTATGATCCGAAAAAAATGGTCAGTGACATCAAGAGACCGGCAGTTTATCTACAGGCTGCGTAAGAAAGACAAGTAACTATAATGGAGGCTGTCATCTAGGCAGTCACTGAATCAAGCAGAATGTAACAGATAACGTCCACTGGTCACAGTGCTGGAACAGGAAGCGAGTCAGTAATCAACAATACAAAGAATGAGTCAGTAGTCGGCAGAAATAGACACCATGGGGCAAGACCCCGTAAAGGAGCATAGCTGACACCCTGGTTATGGGCAGGCAGGACGAAGGAAGTTAGGACCTCTGGAGACAGAGATGATCCTGGTGGATATAGGAGGTTAGCTGCCATAGAGGGAAGGGTATACACAAGGCCAGTAAAGCGAAAATCAATGACGTTTTATTTCGTATACCATT
>NZ_JBQKGG010000040.1:0-1460 GCF_052118925.1 Candidatus Paralachnospira sp. LCP21S3_A2 | reverse complement strand
ACCGGTGCAAGCGAGGTAGGAGTTAAGCTGGAAAAACCGTTTAACAATCCGAAGACGTGATGCGGACCGAAAATAAGTAGGGAAGCTCCTGAGCCAGCTGTCGAGAAAAGCCGCTATTGCGCATGTTATACCCGTACCGTAAACCGACACAGGTGGATGAGGAGAGAATCCTAAGGCCGGCGGGAGAAGCATTGTTAAGGAACTCGGCAAAATGACCCTGTAACTTCGGGAGAAAGGGTGCCTCTGAGAAGAGGCCGCAGAGAATTGGCCCAAGCAACTGTTTAGCAAAAACACAGGTCTATGCGAAACCGTAAGGTGAGGTATATGGGCTGACGCCTGCCCGGTGCTGGAAGGTTAAGGGGAGAGGTTAGCGCAAGCGAAGCTTTGAACTTAAGCCCCAGTAAACGGCGGCCGTAACTATAACGGTCCTAAGGTAGCGAAATTCCTTGTCGGGTAAGTTCCGACCCGCACGAAAGGCGTAATGATTTGGGCACTGTCTCAACAATGCACCCGGTGAAATTGAAGTACCAGTGAAGATGCTGGTTACCTGCGCCAGGACGGAAAGACCCCATGGAGCTTTACTCCAGCTTGGTACTGGGATTCGGTATTGCATGTACAGGATAGGTGGGAGGCTGAGAAGTGGTGACGCCAGTTGCCGCAGAGCCGCTGTTGGGATACCACCCTTGCGATATTGGATTTCTAACCAGTCACCGTGAACCGGTGATGGGACAATGCCAGGCGGGGAGTTTGACTGGGGCGGTCGCCTCCGAAAGGGTATCGGAGGCGCCCAAAGGTTCCCTCAGGATGGTTGGAAACCATCCGAAGAGTGCAAAGGCAGAAGGGAGCTTGACTGCGACACCGACGGGTGGAGCAGGTACGAAAGTAGGGCTTAGTGATCCGGTGGTATTAAGTGGGAATGCCATCGCTCAACGGATAAAAGCTACCCTGGGGATAACAGGCTTATCACTCCCAAGAGTTCACATCGACGGAGTGGTTTGGCACCTCGATGTCGGCTCATCGCATCCTGGGGCTGAAGTAGGTCCCAAGGGTTGGGCTGTTCGCCCATTAAAGCGGTACGCGAGCTGGGTTCAGAACGTCGTGAGACAGTTCGGTCCCTATCCGGCGCGGGCGTAAGATATCTGAGAGGAGCTGTCCTTAGTACGAGAGGACCGGGATGGACTGACCTCTGGTGTACCGGTTGCATATCAGATGCATAGCCGGGTAGCCAAGTCGGGAAGGGATAAACGCTGAAGGCATCTAAGCGTGAAGCCCCCCTCGAGATGAGATATCTCATAGCAGAAGCTAGTAAGACCCCTTGAAGACGACGAGGTAGATAGGGCAGAGGTGGAAGCACAGTAATGTGTGGAGCTGACTGTTACTAATCGGTCGAGGGCTTATCCAGGTGGTTTAGGAGTTTTGGGAATGAAATGATGTTGGACAATGTGTAGTTTTGAAGGTAT
>NZ_JBQKGG010000039.1:0-1539 GCF_052118925.1 Candidatus Paralachnospira sp. LCP21S3_A2 | reverse complement strand
GAGACTGTAATGAATTTTGTGTAAACTCATAATAGAGTATATATCCTCTCGGATTGATGTTAAAATAAATATTAATCCAGGAGGATATTTTTATGGCGAGACAAAGGAAAATGACACCTGAACGTAAAGCATTTATCAACAGTTTATTGGAACATTATAAGCCGAATGATGCTCATGATGTTCAGGAAATGCTGAAGGATCTGCTGGGAGACACATTACAGGGTATGCTGGAAGCTGAAATGGACGAAAAACTGGGCTATTCCAAGTATGACTATCAAAACAAAGATACTGATGACAGCCGGAACGGCTACAGCAAAAAGACAGTGACTTCTTCTATGGGGCCGATCAATCTCGATATTCCACGAGATCGAAAAGGAGAGTTCGAACCTCAGATCGTCAAAAAGAACCAAACTGATATTTCTAATATCGAAGATCAGGTTTTATCTATGTATGCTAAAGGAATGACTACCAGGGATATTTCCACCCACTTAAAAGATGTTTACGGTGTGGATGCTTCTGCTGAAATGATCTCCCACATGACAGACCGCATTCTGCCGGTTGCAAAAGAATGGCAGAACAGGCCGCTGGAGCGTAAATATGCCATTGTTTTCATGGATGCCGTCCATTTTCATGTCCGGGAAGACAACCGCACTGTCAAAAAAGCGGTATATGTTGCTATCGGAGTGAAACTAAATGGTATGCGGGAAGTTCTGGGTATGTGGGTCGGTGGAAATGAGAGTGCAAAATACTGGCTCGGTGTCCTTAACGAGATCAAAAACCGTGGAGTAGAAGATATCATGATCGTTTCTGTAGATGGCCTGACAGGATTTGGAGAAGCTATTCACGCGGTATTTCCTTATGCTGAAATTCAGCGTTGTATTGTCCATCAGATCCGCTATTCTACGAAGTTTATCTCATATAAGGATCTGAAACCCTTTATGGCAGATCTGAAACTGGTGTATAAAGCAGATACGGAAGAGCTGGCTGCAGCTGCGCTGGATGAACTTGAGGAAACGTGGGGAAAGAAATACCCGGCCTCCATTGCTTCCTGGCGGAATAACTGGGCACAGCTTTCAACGTATTTCAAGTATCCCTCCGAAATACGTAAGCTTATATATACTACGAATTCAATAGAAAATTTCAATAGACAGCTACGAAAGGTTACAAAATCCAGGACAATCTTTCCTACCGATGATGCCTTGTTTAAAATGCTGTATCTGGCAATGATGGATGCAACAAAAAAATGGACCGGGAAATCATGGGACTGGGGCCAGACGCTTGATCAGCTGTGTATATATTTCGGTGACAGGATTCATCCTGAAGACATCATGTAAGCAAAAATTCAGCGCCATGTAAAGGGTAAATAAACGCCCGTTTGCAACGGGCGCCCTTGACATGCCACTGAATTCATGCTAATAATAGGCCAAGGGCTGAACAGCAGAATCTGCCATTCAGCCCCTGAACATTTTGAACTCATATCTTTATGACCTAGATTTTTTCATCAATCTGAGAGGTTTACACAAAATAAATTACACTACC
>NZ_JBQKGG010000038.1:0-1559 GCF_052118925.1 Candidatus Paralachnospira sp. LCP21S3_A2 | reverse complement strand
CGAAAGAAGAAAGGAAAAAGGGGACACATTTAACTTGGGATGACAGGCATGAAATTCAGAAGGGACTGAAAGAACATCGTACCTTTAAAGAGATTGCATACATTATAGGCTGTTCACCTGATACGGTTTCCAAGGAAATACGCAGGCATCGTTATCATAAGTTGCGAATCAGGGATGGCATACTTCATGCAAGTCCAAACCGGTGTAAATACCGAAATAGCTGCAGGCGTTGGGATGTGTGTAAAAAGAAGAAGGGACATAAGTGCAGAATTCCATGCCGGGAGTGTATCAGCTGTAATAAGCTGTGTCCTGACTTTGTGGATGCACCATGCCCAATAGAACACAAGGCGCCTTATGTGTGCAATAACTGCCCCAAGTCCATCAGCTGTCTGTTTGATAAGTACCTGTATAACGCTGATTATGCCCATAAGGAGTACTGTGAAACGCTTAGGAAATCCAGACAGGGAATAGACATGACCAGAGATGAACTGGCAGCATTGGACAGTCTTGTGAGCCCGCTGATCAGGAAAGGACAGCCCCTGGCACATATCCTGGCGCATCATGCAGAAGAGATTCCCTGTGGGGAACGAACGCTTTATAAGTATATCAGTGCCGGCTATCTGACTGCAAGAAATCTGGATATGCGGAGAACGGTAAGATATCGAAAAAGAGTGAGAAGCGTTCCAACTCCAAAAATCAGCTATCGTAAAAAAGAAGGACATCATTATTCAGACTATCTTGACTTTATTGCGAAAAACGAAGGCATACGAGTGGTACAGATGGACACAGTGGAAGGAAATAAAGGCGGGAAATTACTTCATACGCTGTTATGGCCGGAAAACAATCTGATGCTGGCATTTCTGATTGAAACCAAAGAAATGAAGAATACCGTAGCTACTTTTGACTGGTTGGAAGAGACGTTGGGAAGTGAAATGTTTCGGGAACTGTTTCCTGTAATACTGACAGATAATGGATGTGAGTTTGCAGATCCGGAGTTGTTTGAAAAAGGACATGACGGAAAGAAGCGTACCAGACTGTTTTATTGTGAATCGAGACATTCTGAGCAAAAGGGAGAACTGGAAAAGAATCATGAGTACATAAGATATGTACTGCCAAAGGGAAGTTCGTTTGATGGATTGAACCAGGAGCAGGTGTTACGTATGGTAAATCACATCAATAATACAACAAGGCCTAAACTTCATGGTTCGACACCCATGAAGAAGGCCTTGAAGTCATTTGACAAAAATGCAATGGAAAAGCTTGGACTGGAGATCATCCCACCCGATGAAATCTGTCTGAAGCCTGAACTATTGAAATAAATAAAACAGGCAGGAGGATACAGAAAAGAATAAACAGTTGATGGCAACCAGAAGTTACTCATGCAAAAGACTTTTGGAGGCTTCCTTTAGTGTACCCTAAAATCCATTCATTTTTAATTATTATAGGTCAGAAAGGGATGAAAAACAACCTGAAAATGGCGAGAAACAGGGCAAAGCAGAAGTTAGTCGTGCAATTCTTTTTCTGAAGCATGGCAGTAGAAGTTACTAATGCAATCAACT
>NZ_JBQKGG010000037.1:0-1728 GCF_052118925.1 Candidatus Paralachnospira sp. LCP21S3_A2 | reverse complement strand
CCTAAAATGAAAAATTAAACCTGTACTTTGACAACTGAAAATGGCTATAAAAGGTCTAGTTTACTTTTTCTACAGCCCTTTCCAAGGCATGATATATTGGTTATATCGATTACTATCTGCTGGGAAAGGAGCAGATATGAATTATTACAATGCTAGCGGACAAATGGACCTGTCAGATCGAATAGCAATAGAAACTGGGATATGCATCGGGGAGTCATTCAAAAAAATAGCAAAAAGACTTCGCAGACATCCATCTACTATTGCACATGAAGTTAAAGAAAACAGAACCTTCATTAAAGGTAATTACCCGAATGGAAAAGATTGCCGCATGGCAAGACAATGCACAGTAAGGAATTTGTGCGGCTGTGATGAAGAAGCCTGTAATACAAAGTGTAGACTTTGCAGAGGAGTGGATTGTACCAAGGTATGCGATAGATATGTATCAGTTGCTTGCCATAAGTTTGATTCGCCTCCGTATGTTTGTAATAACTGTAAGGATAAAAAGCTTTGCAACAAAGATAAGTATATTTACAGTGCGAAATTCGCTGATGCAGCTGTAACTCGTCGTAGATCGGAGAGTCGACAAGGAGTTAGACTTTCTGATGAAAAGAAGGAAGAATTGGATGAACTTGTGACTCGACTTGTTAAGAAAGGCCAGCCTTTAACACACATATATGCAGAACATGAAAATGAAATGCCAGTGTGTTTGAGAACTCTTTATAACTATATCGATGAAGGTGCCTTATCTATTAAAAACATAGATTTAAGAAGAAAGACAGGCTACAAACCACGAAAGAAAAAGTACAACGATATCAATGGATTTCACTCAATGGAGTATAGACAGTGTAGGACATATGAGGATTTTGAGTATGCGATGAAATTTAAATATTCAGAAGATGAAGTAACAGAAATGGATACTGTAAAAGGCGTTAGAGAATCTGGAAAGCGTTTGCTTACAATGATCTTTAGAAAGAACAACGTAATGCTACTATTCCTGATGCCAGATGGAAAAGCAGAATCCGTAAAAAGGGTTCTGGACTATCTCGAGACAGGATTGGGAATAGATGTTTTTAGACGGTTGTTTCCGGTTATATTGACTGACAACGGCAGCGAATTCAAGAAGGTAGATGAGTTAGAACTTACGCTGGATGAGGATGGCTTCCTAGTTTATAGAACAAGCCTTTATTACTGTGATCCAATGGCTTCATGGCAAAAAGGGTGTATCGAGAAGAATCATGAATTTATTCGTTATGCCGTGCCAAAAGGAAAAAGCTTAAACCCATACACGCAAGAAGATATGACTTTATTAATGAATCATATCAATAGTGTAAAACGTCCTGGACTTGGAAATAAAAGTCCATACGAGCTCGTAGAAGAGGATGATGAAGATTTCAAAGCATTAATGTCATTATTAAAAATGCACCTCATCCCGCCAGATGAAGTGCATTTAATGCCAGATTTATTCGTTAAAAAGTAATTAGACCGAAGCTGCAGATAGTAATCGATTTGTCAATAGGTATTAAATAGACGGGTCGCATTTACTTTTGCATAACAAGTAGCCAGCCGTCTGTTAATCATGCAAACAAATATATACCTGCTATCTGGAATGCCTTAATTATAGCATGATATTTGAATTTGAACATCCATTATTAGGGCTTTATTTGACCTCAGAACAGAATTTTGATTATTAGACGTATTTTCAGTTGGGTTTTAGTTTTTCATTCAAGG
>NZ_JBQKGG010000035.1:0-2022 GCF_052118925.1 Candidatus Paralachnospira sp. LCP21S3_A2 | reverse complement strand
TGAATAATCTGTGCTCCAATGAGCCACCTGTCCGGCAAGCTTGAGCCACCATTCCGGATATGTGTGAGCCACTATTCCGGTCATAATGAGCCACTTCAGTTTTATAATAGATTTATGCACATTTATTGTGTAAATCTATTATGAAGGAGGTCATCCTTATGACCAAATATCGTGAAATCCTCAGACTTTCAAGTCTGGGATTCAGCAACAGGAACATAGCATTAAGTGTTCCGTGTTCCAGAAACACTGTTTCGAAAGTCTTAAAAAGGGCTCAGGAATTAAAGCTTTGCTGGCCTTTGCAAGACAATCAAACAGATGAGGCTCTCGAAAAGTTGTTTTATCCAAAACTAAACAGCCGTCCTCAAAAGCGTATGCCTGACTACGATTACATCCGCAAGGAATTACTCCGTAACGGTGTAAGTAAAAAACTCCTGTGGACCGAATACATGGAGGATTGCCGTGTCAATGGCGAAGAACCACTCATGTATTCACAGTTCTGCTACCATATCCAACAGGAAGAGCAGAAACATCGTGCTACCATGCATATCAACCGGAAACCCGGTGAACAGGTTGAAGTTGACTGGGCAGGTGATCCTGCAACAATCATTGATCCAGATACTGGAGAAATCATTAAGGCATACATATTTGTTGGTGTAATGACTTACAGCCAGTATGCATATGTGGAAGCATTTCTGGATATGAAGCAGAAATCATGGATTAATGCACATGTCCATATGTACGAGTACTTTGGCGGTGTTGCTAAGATTCTCGTACCGGATAACTGCAAAACTGCAGTTGTTCACAATGGTGGATGGAAAGACCAGCAGATCAATGAAACTTATCAGGAAATGGCTGAACACTATGGTACAGCTATTATTCCGGCTCGTGTCAGAACTCCCAAGGATAAGCCGAATGCTGAAGGAATGGTAGGAAATATCTCTACCTGGATAACAGCAGCACTTCGGGATGAACAGTTCTTCTCCCTTGCCGAATTAAATCGTGCAATCAGAGACAAGCTCGAACTGTTCAACCAAAGGCTCTTTCAAAAGAAAGAGGGTAGTCGGCGAATCTTATTTCTTGAGGAAGAAAAACCATTGCTGGCACCATTACCTGCTACCCGTTTTGAACTGAGTGACTGGAAAACAGCCACTGTCCAGTTCAATTATCACATATCTGTGGACGGAATGCTATACTCAGTTCCTTATGAATACATCAAAAAGAAAGTTGATGTAAAGGTAACAGATACCACTATTGAAATTTTCTACAACCATAACCGCATTGCTTCCCATCGTCGTCTGAAAGGACGCCCTGGGCAGTACAGCACTGTCACAGAACATATGCCGGAAGACCACCAGAAATATCTGGAATGGAATGGCGACCGGTTCCGCAAATGGGCTGAGCGGATTGGCATAAATACGTACACTGTGGTCAATGCAATACTGACCTCCAAAAGTGTGGAACAACAGACCTACCGAAGTTGTATGGGACTTCTAAAGCTTGCTGAGAAATACTCAGATGCATTGCTTGAAGCAGCCTGTAAAAAAGCTTTATCCTATACATCCTCGCCCAGTTACAAGAGTATTAAAAACATCCTTGTAACAAGTTCTGTAAAACCGGAATCAGAAACAACTGAATTCAAGACCACACATAAAGCACATGGCATCACAAGAGGTGCCGATTACTATCGGAGGTAAACACATATGACAAATCAGAGTACAATAGATAAATTAATTGAAATGCGCCTTACTACCATGGCAGATGTATTTCGTAACCAACTGGATGATCCTAAATTTAAAGAAGTACCATTTGAGGACCGTTTTGGTATGCTGGTGGACATCGAATACAGCAATCGTAAAAATAATCGTCAGAAACGACTGATCCGTAATGCCGGATTCGACCAGCCGGAAGCAAATATCATGGATATCAACTACACTTCCGGTCGCAAACTCAACAAGGCTCTTATTAACCGGCTTGCAACTTGTGAGTATATATCTGAACACCGGAACCTTTTTATTACCGGTG
>NZ_JBQKGG010000034.1:0-2605 GCF_052118925.1 Candidatus Paralachnospira sp. LCP21S3_A2 | reverse complement strand
AGAAAGGGATGAAAAACAACCTGAAAATGGCGAGAAACAGGGCAAAGCAGAAGTTAGTCGTGCAATTCTTTTTCTGAAGCATGGCAGTAGAAGTTACTAATGCAATCAACTGCCGATTATAGCAGCGTAGATGCGGCCATTGCCAAGGCAAATGCTCTGAACAAAGATGATTACAAAGATTTTTCTGCTGTGGAGACTGCAATCAATTCGGTGGTTCGAGGGAAGACCCTTGCAGAGCAGGCAGAGGTGGATGCAATGGCGAAAGCGATCGAGGATGCCATTGCTGCCCTGCAATACAAGGATGCCGACTACACTAAGGTTGACGAGGCCATTGCCAAAGCAAATGCCCTGAACAAGGACGAGTACAAGGACTTCACTGCGGTAGAAGCTGCTGTGAAGGCTGTGACCCGTGATAAGAACTTTACGGAGCAGAGCGAGGTGGATGCAATGGCGAAAGCGATCGAAGATGCCATTGCTGCCCTGCAATACAAGGATGCTGACTACACAAGGGTTGATGCAGCCATTGCCAAAGCAAATGCCCAGAACAGGAATGACTACAAGGACTTCTCCGCTGTGGAAGCTGCCGTGAAGGCTGTTGTCCGTGGCAAGAACATTACGGAGCAGTCCGAAGTGGATAAGATGGCAAAGGCTATTGAGGATGCCATTGCTGCGCTTGAGAAAAAGCCAGCCAGCACCAAGCCGGAAACATCCGATAAGAGTCAGAGTCCGCAGACCGGTGATACAAGCAACCTTGCGCTGTGGATCGCCCTGCTGTTTGCCAGCGGCGGTGCAGCCGTTGCGACAACGGTTGTAAGCAGAAAGAAAAAGCGCAACCGATAATGGAATAGCATTCCCTTGCTCCATCTTCCGGGCAAGGCAACAGCGTCGTAGCAATACGACGCTGTTTGGCTTTATAGGAAAGATCACCTGCGATATTTGTGCTGTATTGTGAGAGATTAATAAAAATAATCATGTTAATAAACGTGAAAATCCAAAGAGATTTTGTTGATTTTTACACGAATATCTGCTATGCTATGGTCAGTACCTTTAAGGAGGACTGCTTATGTATAGAAAGATTATGGGCTTTTTGGAAGCGTGGAAAGAAAGCGAACACCGCAAGCCTCTTATTTTGCAGGGCGCAAGACAGGTCGGAAAGACCTATTCTATTCTGGAGTTCGGACGCACACATTATGAAAATGTGGCATACTTCAACTTTGAAACCAATCCAAAGCTGAACGAAACCTTTGAGGAAAACATCAGCCCCGATTATCTGATACCGATTTTATCCCATATCGCAGGTCAGACCATTATAAAAGAAAAAACGCTGATAGTTTTTGATGAGGTGCAGCTCTGCGAAAGGGCGTTGACTTCGCTTAAATACTTTTGCGAGAACGCTCCAGATTACCACATCATTGTTGCAGGCAGCTTGCTCGGTGTTGCGGTCAACAGAGCAAAATTCTCTTTTCCAGTAGGAAAGGTCGATATGAAAACGCTTTATCCTATGGATATGGAGGAATTTATGCTGGCTCTCGGTGAGGACGATTTGGTAGAGCAGATTAAAAAATGCTTCCAAACCGATACACCGCTGCCGTCTGCCTTGCACGACGCCGCAATGCAGCTTTACCGTAAGTATCTTGTAGTCGGCGGTATGCCAGAGTGCGTAATGCAATTTGCCGAAACAAAGGATTATATCCTTGTCCGCCATACACAGGACACGATACTTGCAAGCTATCTCAACGATATGAGCAAGTATAATAACTTGAATGAAATCAAGAAAACCAGACTCGCCTATGATAACATCACCGTTCAGCTTTCAAAGAAGAATACCCGTTTCCAATATAAGCTGATTAAGAAAGGCGGACGGGCTTCCGAATTTGAAAATGCGATTGAATGGCTTTGCCTGTCTGGTATCGTGTCACAGGTCTACAAGGTCGAACAGGTCAAAAAGCCGCTTGAAAACTACCGTGATATTGATGCGTTCAAGATTTATGTGTCCGACTTAGGACTGCTTTGTGCCAAGAAAGATTTAGCTGCCAATGACATTCTCTATATGGTCGAAGAAATCAACGATTTCAAGGGCGGTATGGCAGAGAACTATGTTAATGTGCAGCTATCCATTAACGGCTACCACACCTACTATTGGGAGTCCGAGCGTGGGGCTGAAATTGATTTTGTCATTCAACGTGACGGGAAGCTCATTCCCATTGAGGTCAAGTCTGCCGACAACACCAGAGCCAAGAGCTTAAAGGTCTATATGGACACCTACAAGCCTGCCTATGCGATCAAGCTCTCTGCCAAAAACTTCGGCTTTGAGGATAACAAAAAAATCGTTCCGCTCTATGCAGCATTTTGTATCTGAAATCAATATCGCAACAGGGGCTGTCTGTTTGATATGCTCCCTTCTAGGTAGACAAGTGAAATAATAAAAACTTGTCACTTAGGAGGGAGCATATTTTATGTCTAAAAGAAAAGTATCTGTTGAGGATAAGATATATGCTGTAAATCTATATCTGGATGGAAAAGAAAGCCAACGGCGAATTGCCGATATGTTTGCTGTAAGTCTCGCATCTGTCCAACAATGGATTCGAAACTATGAATCTATGGG
>NZ_JBQKGG010000033.1:0-3364 GCF_052118925.1 Candidatus Paralachnospira sp. LCP21S3_A2 | reverse complement strand
ATGTATCACCTGACGAATATGAAAAGCTGTATGAGAGGGGTATGTTACTGTCTGCTGCTTAGCAGGCAGAACTTCTCATTTTAATTTGTACTAAATCTTGACATAGGACCATACTCGTGAAAGCACTTCTTTTATCTCAACATCAAATTCCTGTTCCATATGATATCGCCTCCTGTAAAAATCTCATCACCGGCTCTTTTCTTCCTTTACCTGTCTTTCCTTAAAGCCTTCATCGTACTTTCCATCTTCCAGCCTGTCGTAAAAACAGTCCTCTTCAATCGTTCCAAAATCCTCATACATCTGGTGAAGGAAGTCATTCTGCAGCTTCTTTGGTACATCATCATCCTTTGACATATCCTGATAAAAATAGAACTTCTGCTTTAGCTTTGCCCTGTAATCATAGATATCCTCTATCTTTTCCGGTGTGCCATACTCCCTCTTGTATGCCTTGAAATTTGTAGTTGAAAGTGTGGAACCTAGATAAATGCCATGCTCCCACGATACCCCGATTGTGGTATTGTCCTTTGTAGGCTTCTCATCCTTCGGATAACGCTTATACTCTGTCGCACCAAGGGCGATTGTAAGGGAACCTGACTTCATATCCATCACCACAAGATTCCTTGGTGATAATGCTTCAAGCACCATGTAATCATGGTCATTGAAGTTATGAAATGTCTGTCCCCTTTCAAATGAGCGGTTCTCCATTTCATAATGCAGGTTAAAATCATCCACCCAGCCCTTATCGGTCATTCCAATCTCCTTAAGCTTTGCAACACATTCAGAAGAACTGGCTTCTTTATCAAACCGAAATTCTTTGGAATCGTTATAAAATCCCTGAAGAAAATGTCCGAGCTGAATATCATCCAGACAGAATCTCGCAGATACAGTTACATTTGCTGCCCTGTAATACTCTGTGAAGTTATCTGCTTCACCAAGTGTCCTTCCAAGCTGCAACAAATTTTCTGCAAGCTCTGACATATCATCAATTGCTATAAAACTCTTATAATCATCCAGAGTCATCAGCATATTTGTCTCTGTTCCCCTGTCGTTTTCTGTTACCAGTATCATATCTTTTAAATCCATTCTTACCTCCAGTCTCAGAGAGGGACTATGCCCTCTCTGCAAATTTCCTGTTATGGTCTTCCTATCACAACAATCTTTCCTGTGCTTGCCACATCCCTGTAGACCACACCAAGACTTTCATTAAGTGCCTCTACCACCTTGCCATTTCCGACATATACTGCCACATGGCTGATGTTCTTATATCTTCCATTGCTTGTAAAACTGTAAAAGATAAGGTCTCCCGGCTGTAACTCATCAAAGGAGACAGTCTTTCCGGCTTCATCAAGTCCCTGTGCCTCCGCTGCCGCTGTGGTTGCACCGCCATAACTAATATCCACGCCTGCATCTTTCCATGAATAATAGGCTAAGGAACTGCAGTCATAATAGTTACCGCTGTCTCTTAAATCCTGACTATAAGGAAAACCAACTCTGTGTAGTGCATAGGAGCAGACTGTTTTCTGCCTGCTGTCTGTAATTTCGTTTAGGATGGCATTGATTTCATCCTCAGTCATGGAGCTTACTCCCGGACTGCCGCCTCCACCTCCACTTCCGCTTCCGGCATATCCAAGCTGTCCCATAAACTCAGGACTCATGATCTGCTCAAGCATTTCCACCTGATCAGAATTAAATCCATAGACCGAAATCATATCCCTGTACGATTTTAGTGTGACATTCACATACAGAACCGACTTCGTGACAGTAGTTACATTACCGTCTGCATCTGTTTCTTCCACATCTTTTGTTCCTGTGCTTGTGGTGTATGAACACATATCATTTACAACTGCCTGCAGCCAGCCTTTTGAAGTATCATTCATGACTGTTGCAGTATCTCCGACACCATGCTTGACCATATAGACAGCCATGATGTCATAGTAATTGCTTGGGTTTTCTTCCATACCTTCATAGTCCACATATACAAGCTCTCCAAGGTCATATCCGGTATGCTCATTCACTTTCGTATTCACATCCCGGTTAAATTCCTGCACATAAGCACTCGTTACTGTCTGCACGGTATCTCCTGATTCAAGTGGTGGCAGAAATAAAGCAAATGGAGAATTGTAAAGGATTGCTATCGCCGCAATAACCGGAACCGCAATCATGGCAACTACAAGAACAAGTAATAAAAGCACCAGTCCGACAATCGGTGCCGCTGCCTTTACCCAGGTAATCGCTTTTCGCACAATCAGATCCTTTACCAGCTTTGCCACGCTGTCTGTCTGATTCTCCTGTGCTTTCATCTTATCCAGAAAGAATTTTATCTTCCTGCTCCGGTTGGTCATCTTTTCATCCTTGACCTCTATGGACACACCTGCTGCATATCCAGCTGCTATGCCAATTGCAGTACCAACTCCCGGTGCAACCGCTGTTCCTGCCGCTGTAGCAGCTGTCTTTGAAGCAGTTTTCGCTGCAACCTTGGCAGTAGTCTTGGCTGTTTCTTTTGCCGTCTCTTTAGCTACGGTTTTGGCAGTATCTTTGGCAGCTTTCTTTGCTGTCTTTTTTGCCAGCTTCTTTCCTGCATCTACCTTCTTGATTCGCTTCTTTGCCTCGGCTGCCGCCTTTTTCCTGAAAAGTGCTGCACCCTTGGAAGCAGTTCCGGTAACAGGTCGGCTTGCTTCATATGCAAGATATGCTGCCTGCGATACCTCCTGACCACCTTCCACATGCTCCGTTACTGCCCCGGCTGCAAGTGCACCTGTTCTTCCTGCAATGTGAAGATTCGTGTTCTTGGTCTTGATGGAAGTGTTAGATTCTCTATAGTTTCGCTTAAATCTTGATAATCCTTTATTCTTCGACTCTGACTGATGAATGGTACTCTTGCGATATGACTTCTTTCTATCCGTATTAGTTACCTTTGCACCAGCTGTCTTAGGACCTCTCTCTACTGTATAGATGTTACTCCCCTTAATCTTGGCTCCCTTCGGTTCGTGGGCATGAATCTTGGCTTTCTCCTTGGTGTGAATGACCATCGGTTTGTCATCAACCTTTCTAATTTTCAATTTTCTCACCTCCTACTTTGAAAAATAAAATAAGCCGCTAGGGAGCAAAAATTACTCCTTAACGGCTATGTAAAATCATTCAATATTCAATTATTAAAAGCAACATGAAACTGAAAGTTGTCAGTCTTTCATCTTTTTTATCACTCACTAATTAACTGTAATCCATTAGGATTTAGCTGATATATTTTATCACACTGATGTTAGCATCTAATTAGTACAAAACAAAAATGAGATATTCCCTTGATACAAATAAAATGTATAATAACAAGAGGAGGAACTCATCATGTCATGTAAGAAAACTCAAC
>NZ_JBQKGG010000032.1:0-6297 GCF_052118925.1 Candidatus Paralachnospira sp. LCP21S3_A2 | reverse complement strand
GGTAACCAAGAAATCCATCAAGGGTAACCAAGAAATCCATCAAGGGTAACCAAGAAATCCATCAAGGGTAACCAAGAAATCCATATAAGTAACCATAGAATTATTGACGATGGTAACCTAATTAGGTATAATAATATTAACAATCAGCTGCACAGTATATTTGATGAAAAGTTAGCGAAAGAGGTGTTGGATTATGGCCAGAAAAAAGATTGAGCCAATCATCAGTTTAGGGAATGAGGACAAGCTCACAGTGCAGAAAAGCCTTCCGCTCTTTGCGCTGTGGCGCTCAGATCTTACACTTGCAGAGTTTAAAATCCTCGATACATACCTTTCAAGGATCGATAGCCACAAGCCCGAAAAACGGACAGTAATCTTTGAAAAAGGGGAGTTGGAGAAGCTTCTGGGTGTCAAACGAATAAAGACAGAGGAACTCGATGAGCGGCTGAAGCATCTTGGAACCCCGATCAGACTTGATGATAATACTGCGAAAAATAAGCGATTTGCTAGGATATCGCTTTTTGAAAAAGCCTTTGCTGAACAAGATGATTACGGTCTTTGGCAGGTGGAATTAACAGCAAGCCAGTCTGCAATGAAGTATTTTTTCAACATTGAAAACCTGGGCTATCTCCGGTATAAGCTGCGTTGTATCACTTCAATTACCAGCCGATACACATATATCATGTTTATATACCTGGAGGCAAACCGCTTCAGAAAATCCTGGGAAGTTCCGCTTAATGAACTTAAAGAGATCCTTTCATGCGATAAAGAAGAGCTATACAAAGAGTATAAATTTTTCAACCAAAAGCTCTTGAAACGGGTTCAGAAAGAGATGAATGAGAAGACCGAATGCAGATACTCTTATGAGCCGATCAAGAAGGGGCGGTCTGTGGTGGCAATACGTTTTACCGTTGAAACGCTTCCGATGGCAAGCATTGAAGAAGTGGACGAAAATCAAATAACCATCGATCAATGGCAGGCAGAAACCAACAAAGAAACAGAGCTGTGGCAGAAGCCGCTGGAACCGTTTAATTTTACCGCAGAGGAATACGAAGAGCTTTCCTCGGTGTTTGTAACCGTTCCGGATTCCGTGCTGCCACAGAGTGCTGCGTGTCCTGGATCCATCGATCTTATGCGATATCATTACATGGATCAGATGGCTAAAGAGATTATAAGACGTGATCAGCAGACGCCGATCCGGAACAAATTTGCCTATTTGTTAAAATCAATCCGGAAAGATGCCGGAGTTTAAAGGGGAGGCGGCTGCGGCCGCCTCTTTACTCATCATCAAGATCATCAAGCAGTGCTATGATCTCTGCCCGATCACGCTGCTTGATCTCTTTTATTTCTGCCGGAGTGTGTCGCATATAAAAGCTTGGCGGATACATGTTCCAGGCGAACGGGAACATCTCCTGATATATGCGATCGGCTTCGCGACATTGCATTTCAAAACGGGTTTTCCGGATCAACTCTATGAATCTCATGTACATCCCTCCTCCCAGAATATTATCTGCAACATTATCAGACATAATATGATTATAACATTGATGATGGGAGTATATAGTGATGCTGGCCACCACATAATCATGTCCGTTGCTACAATGGTAGCATGGCGGATGTGATCTGTACAGGGCCTTAATGGTTATCCTGTGGTTTTGGACAGGATAACCAGTTAAGGCTAGCCAGCAACCAGATTGACCGGGTCTGTGGCCATAGCGTGCCACAACAAGATAACCCGGTTAAGACAAGATATCAGTGCTGATCGGCGCTGATGGGAGGCCGTTACGGCGGCTATGCGGGGCACGACCCGGCGACTCCACTCCCACTTGTCTACCCATATTGGGTGTCGCCGGCACGGCAAGCCGGATATCACATGCCGATGGAGCAGCTTACCAGCAACCTGAGTCGTGGCAGTAATTAGACCATAAGAGACATTAGTAGACCAGATACGACACGGAGGGACATAATGCGACATAACAGCATACAGTACGACCTACTTGTGGCAGCACTCCCACAACAGGCCAATAACAACACCGCCAAGGCTTATAAGCGAGCTATTAAGAGGTTTGCAGTCTGGGCCAGAGAGCAGGGATATCACTCTATCCAAGATATCCGGGACATTGGCAGCGTCGGCGTGATCCAAGCATATGAGCAGGCATTGGAGCTGCAGAGCCAGTCTCCGGCTACGATCCACACCCACCTCGCTCCGATCTGTAAGGGGCTTGGGGTGTCAATGGGTAATATCAATAAGCCGCGCAGAGGCGCAGAGGCGCTCCGGAGAGGACGCAGCGGAGATAATAACGCCCAGGGCAAGAGAGAGGCACTCTCTCCCAAATACGCGCGTCTGGTGGCCTTGCAGCGTGCTGTAGGGATCCGCAGGGCAGAGCTGGCACATCTTACTGGTGCCGATCTGGTGCAAGATCCTGCCGGAGAGTGGTGTGTGCGCGTCCGGCGAGGCAAAGGCGGCAAGACACAGCTGCAGCGGATCCTGCCGCAGCACCTCGACACTGTCCGACAGATTATGGGGTCTGTTGATCCGGACAGTCGTGTTTTTGCACCAGAGGAGATGGCCAACTGTATTGATCTGCATAGCATGAGGGCGGCCTTAGCCAAAGAGGCCTATGATTACTATGCTGCGCGTCTGGCTGCTGATCCGGATTACCGGCAGGCGCTGCGTGACGATCTTATGCGCCGCTGGCGAGACGGTCATGGTCGGTTTGATATGGGGCTGAAGTTTGATAGTGATCTCTATAATTCTGCACCATACAGACTGCGTGGCGCCAACAGATCTGCAGCACTTGTGCATGGCCGTCCGGTAACATATGATCGCGTGGCAATGATGGCGGTAAGCGTGTATCATCTCTCACATTGGCGCCTGGACGTAACCAGCGTTAATTACCTCACATAGCCGGGCGGCTCTGGCACTAGGGACGCTGCGCTCCCTTAAACCCTCGCTTATCATCAATCGATCAACCGGCGCGTAGCGCTTTTTTGCCTTGATTGATTGCTTGATTACCCTCTTGATTACCCTCTTGATTACCCTCTTGATTACGGGGTCCCAAAAACCAAGTAAAATCAAGGCTTCCCGGATTTATAGGTAACCAAGAAATCCATCAAGGGTAACCAAGAAATCCATCAAGGGTAACCAAGAAATCCATATAAGTAACCATAGAATTATTGACGATGGTAACCTAATTAGGTATAATAATATTAACAATCAGCTGCACAGTATATTTGATGAAAAGTTAGCGAAAGAGGTGTTGGATTATGGCCAGAAAAAAGATTGAGCCAATCATCAGTTTAGGGAATGAGGACAAGCTCACAGTGCAGAAAAGCCTTCCGCTCTTTGCGCTGTGGCGCTCAGATCTTACACTTGCAGAGTTTAAAATCCTCGATACATACCTTTCAAGGATCGATAGCCACAAGCCCGAAAAACGGACAGTAATCTTTGAAAAAGGGGAGTTGGAGAAGCTTCTGGGTGTCAAACGAATAAAGACAGAGGAACTCGATGAGCGGCTGAAGCATCTTGGAACCCCGATCAGACTTGATGATAATACTGCGAAAAATAAGCGATTTGCTAGGATATCGCTTTTTGAAAAAGCCTTTGCTGAACAAGATGATTACGGTCTTTGGCAGGTGGAATTAACAGCAAGCCAGTCTGCAATGAAGTATTTTTTCAACATTGAAAACCTGGGCTATCTCCGGTATAAGCTGCGTTGTATCACTTCAATTACCAGCCGATACACATATATCATGTTTATATACCTGGAGGCAAACCGCTTCAGAAAATCCTGGGAAGTTCCGCTTAATGAACTTAAAGAGATCCTTTCATGCGATAAAGAAGAGCTATACAAAGAGTATAAATTTTTCAACCAAAAGCTCTTGAAACGGGTTCAGAAAGAGATGAATGAGAAGACCGAATGCAGATACTCTTATGAGCCGATCAAGAAGGGGCGGTCTGTGGTGGCAATACGTTTTACCGTTGAAACGCTTCCGATGGCAAGCATTGAAGAAGTGGACGAAAATCAAATAACCATCGATCAATGGCAGGCAGAAACCAACAAAGAAACAGAGCTGTGGCAGAAGCCGCTGGAACCGTTTAATTTTACCGCAGAGGAATACGAAGAGCTTTCCTCGGTGTTTGTAACCGTTCCGGATTCCGTGCTGCCACAGAGTGCTGCGTGTCCTGGATCCATCGATCTTATGCGATATCATTACATGGATCAGATGGCTAAAGAGATTATAAGACGTGATCAGCAGACGCCGATCCGGAACAAATTTGCCTATTTGTTAAAATCAATCCGGAAAGATGCCGGAGTTTAAAGGGGAGGCGGCTGCGGCCGCCTCTTTACTCATCATCAAGATCATCAAGCAGTGCTATGATCTCTGCCCGATCACGCTGCTTGATCTCTTTTATTTCTGCCGGAGTGTGTCGCATATAAAAGCTTGGCGGATACATGTTCCAGGCGAACGGGAACATCTCCTGATATATGCGATCGGCTTCGCGACATTGCATTTCAAAACGGGTTTTCCGGATCAACTCTATGAATCTCATGTACATCCCTCCTCCCAGAATATTATCTGCAACATTATCAGACATAATATGATTATAACATTGATGATGGGAGTATATAGTGATGCTGGCCACCACATAATCATGTCCGTTGCTACAATGGTAGCATGGCGGATGTGATCTGTACAGGGCCTTAATGGTTATCCTGTGGTTTTGGACAGGATAACCAGTTAAGGCTAGCCAGCAACCAGATTGACCGGGTCTGTGGCCATAGCGTGCCACAACAAGATAACCCGGTTAAGACAAGATATCAGTGCTGATCGGCGCTGATGGGAGGCCGTTACGGCGGCTATGCGGGGCACGACCCGGCGACTCCACTCCCACTTGTCTACCCATATTGGGTGTCGCCGGCACGGCAAGCCGGATATCACATGCCGATGGAGCAGCTTACCAGCAACCTGAGTCGTGGCAGTAATTAGACCATAAGAGACATTAGTAGACCAGATACGACACGGAGGGACATAATGCGACATAACAGCATACAGTACGACCTACTTGTGGCAGCACTCCCACAACAGGCCAATAACAACACCGCCAAGGCTTATAAGCGAGCTATTAAGAGGTTTGCAGTCTGGGCCAGAGAGCAGGGATATCACTCTATCCAAGATATCCGGGACATTGGCAGCGTCGGCGTGATCCAAGCATATGAGCAGGCATTGGAGCTGCAGAGCCAGTCTCCGGCTACGATCCACACCCACCTCGCTCCGATCTGTAAGGGGCTTGGGGTGTCAATGGGTAATATCAATAAGCCGCGCAGAGGCGCAGAGGCGCTCCGGAGAGGACGCAGCGGAGATAATAACGCCCAGGGCAAGAGAGAGGCACTCTCTCCCAAATACGCGCGTCTGGTGGCCTTGCAGCGTGCTGTAGGGATCCGCAGGGCAGAGCTGGCACATCTTACTGGTGCCGATCTGGTGCAAGATCCTGCCGGAGAGTGGTGTGTGCGCGTCCGGCGAGGCAAAGGCGGCAAGACACAGCTGCAGCGGATCCTGCCGCAGCACCTCGACACTGTCCGACAGATTATGGGGTCTGTTGATCCGGACAGTCGTGTTTTTGCACCAGAGGAGATGGCCAACTGTATTGATCTGCATAGCATGAGGGCGGCCTTAGCCAAAGAGGCCTATGATTACTATGCTGCGCGTCTGGCTGCTGATCCGGATTACCGGCAGGCGCTGCGTGACGATCTTATGCGCCGCTGGCGAGACGGTCATGGTCGGTTTGATATGGGGCTGAAGTTTGATAGTGATCTCTATAATTCTGCACCATACAGACTGCGTGGCGCCAACAGATCTGCAGCACTTGTGCATGGCCGTCCGGTAACATATGATCGCGTGGCAATGATGGCGGTAAGCGTGTATCATCTCTCACATTGGCGCCTGGACGTAACCAGCGTTAATTACCTCACATAGCCGGGCGGCTCTGGCACTAGGGACGCTGCGCTCCCTTAAACCCTCGCTTATCATCAATCGATCAACCGGCGCGTAGCGCTTTTTTGCCTTGATTGATTGCTTGATTACCCTCTTGATTACCCTCTTGATTACCCTCTTGATTACGGGGTCCCAAAAACCAAGTAAAATCAAGGCTTCCCGGATTTATAGGTAACCAAGAAATCCATCAAGGGTAACCAAGAAATCCATCAAGGGTAACCAAGAAATCCATCAAGGGTAACCAAGAAATCCATATAAGTAACCATAGAATTATTGACGATGGTAACCTAATTAGGTATAATA
>NZ_JBQKGG010000031.1:0-7194 GCF_052118925.1 Candidatus Paralachnospira sp. LCP21S3_A2 | reverse complement strand
TATTGATAATATAACGTGCGCTAGAGCCCTTGGGCTTGGTTTCCCTGCCGGGTAGCCACAGGGAGTGGGGGCAAGGGGAGAGGGATCGCAGGCAGAAAGGTCTGGATTGGAGAATGAGGATGGAGACCAACTGGAAGAGGTGCATCCGCAGGATGTGACTCTGGAAGGCGGTAGCACCGGAGGTGAGCTGTATGTTAGAAGATGTGATTAAGGTATGGGGTGGTCATGAGGTGACTGCCATGGATGTATATAGGGATATGTTTAAGTTTGGTGAGGGGTATCTGCAGAATGAGAATGAAGAGAAAGGCGGGTACAAGGCTAATCCGATAGCATACTGGAGGAACGAAGGAAAAGAGCATGGTCATTACAGGGTAATGTTCGAGGATACCTTTGAGGAGACGCTGAAGGAGCTGCAGGAGGCTGATTTCTGTATTCTGAATGGTCTGAGTTACTTTGGAAGGAAGAACGTGCAGGAGCATGCAAGCAAGATGTTTGCTATGATTTTCGATCTGGATGGAGTGACGGATAAGACGCTGAATGCGTTCCTGAATGGAGCGTATGAGGTGGATGCATATCCGATCCCGAATTATATCATTCTGTCCGGTCATGGGGTGCATCTGTACTATTTGTTTGAGGATCCTATACCATTGTTTCCAAATCTGAAGATCCAGCTGAAGGAGTTTAAGTATGCTTTGACCGACAGGCTTTGGAATGCCTACACAAGCACATACAAGAGCCGTCAGAAGCAGGGAATCAATCAAGGCTTTCGAGTGATTGGTGGCAAAACAAAGAAGGATGCTCCAGAAAGAAGGGTTAGAGCATTTCAGCTGAACACTCATCCGTTTACGCTGACGCAGCTTGCCGAGTACGTGCCGGATGCGATGAAGGTAGATGAGAAGAAACTATTCAGGGAGTCTAAAATGAGCCTGAAGGAAGCCCAGAAGAAGTATCCTGAGTGGTATGAGCGTGTTGTGATTGGTAAGGACAAGAGTAAGGCTCGTTGGAAGATTGAGGAGAAGGTTCACGGGGACAATCCGTATGCTCTCTATGATTGGTGGAAGGCGAAGGTCAGGGAAGGTGCTGCATATAATCATAGGTATTTCTGTATTATGTGCCTGGCTATTTATGGAGCAAAGTGTAATGTTCCTCAGGAGCAGGTTGAGAAGGATGCATACGAGTTTGTACCGTTCTTGAATAGCATCAATCCGGCAGAACCTTTTACGGTCTCAGATGCAGAGAGTGCTTTGGAGTGTTATGATCATCGCTATTGTACGTTTCCAATCAAGGATATAGAAATAATTTCAGCTATTCCGATAGAGAGAAATAAAAGGAATGGAAGAAATCAGAAGTTGCATCTTGCAAGAGCTAGGGCTGTTCAGATGGTAGATGACCCAGAAGGTGAATGGCGGAATAAAGAAGGACGCCCTGTTGGATCAGGAACGAAGGAACAGGCTGTCAGGGAGTATATGGAAGCTCATCCTGAAGCATCTGTGTCAGAGATTGCGAAAGCACTGGGAATGAGCAGGACGACCGTATACAAGTATAAAAATAAGGAGCCGGCAAGGATGGAAGAATCAAAGATTGATTACATGGTAGAGTTGTCTGATGGCACAAAGGTCATGATTGAGTCTATGAAGCCTCTCAGTGAGTACGAACAGGAGCGTCTGGCACGTCTGAAGGCATATCAGGAGAGAATAGCAAAAATGGAAGCGACAGAAGCTGAAAAGAGTGATATAATTGACTGAAAACAACCTTGTACAAAGGTTGTACAACAGGGTTGTTTAAGGAGATGAGGACATGATCAGCCTGAAGGATTACGCAAAAAAGAAGAATGTATCGTATGAAGCCGTGCGAAAACAGGTCAACAGATACCGTGACGAGCTTGGTGATCATCTGTATAAGAAGGAGAGGACTCAATATCTGGACGAGGAAGGTGAGGCTTTTCTTGATCAGAAACGTGCGTCCAATCCGGTAATACTGGTCGAACATGACAAGGATGAGCAGATCGAGGAGCTGACACATCAGAACGAGGCTCTGAAGATCAAGATCATGGAGTTGCAGGATCAGTTGATCAAGAGTAAGGATCAGCTTCTGGAACGTGATCAGCAGCTCATTGAGTTGAAGGATCAGCTTTATTTACTGACTGCAAAACAAGAGCCGGAGACGGATCCGGAAGAAGATGGTTCCGAAGAAACAGAAGAATTAGTGGCTGAAGAACCGAAACAACCTGATGTACAACCGTTGGATGAGCCGAAATCGGAGAAAAAATGGTGGCAATTCTGGAAATAAAAAAGAGTCTTTTTCAAGACTCTTTGTATTGTTCGAGTATCGGTTTCCATTCAGTGAGGACTTCACGTCCGATAATCAGATTATCAATCAATCCCATGTTAAGGGTGTCGATGAATCTACAAAGGTAGGACTTTCCTAAGTCCCAAAAGGTGTATCGTCCGTCAATAAACATGACATGATGTACTTCCTGTCCGGTTCGGCTGAAGATCTCATTAAACTCATAGCCGTCGAGTTCTGCTTCATAGACTGCATCAGCTACACGGCTGCCAAATGACTTTGAATAATAGTATTCTTTGATTTCCCAGACGAGTTTAGGACTGTAAATAGAAGGGTAAGCTCCGTCAAAACGTCTGCTGGATGCTCCGGTGATGGTTCTGTTATTCAGAATATAGACCAGACCGCGAGGATCCGGATCAAAGCTGTCACCGCCACCCAGAACGCTTTCAGCAATCATTGTTATGATCGCTGTGAAGTAGTTGACTTTTTTCTTTTCACCACTTTGCTTGTTCATGATGAGTTTACTGTAGTAGGTTCCAAGACGCTGCAGCTGTTCGAACTCATGCTGAGCCATTTCAGCATCCATGAGGTTTTCTTGGACAATAGTATTGATTGCATCGGCTCTCATTTGGCAGTAATCGACTGCCTGAGTGATACGATCTGGAGATGCGAAGATGTTTTCTCTTTTGCAAAGTTCTTCTATCTGCTCTCTGGTGTAGGAGAGGATTTCGCCTTTTTTAGAGTAACCGAGCTTTTCGCTTACAAAGCGGATGAAGAACCAGAAGGATTTATCTTCTTTTGTAAATCGCTTAAATGCTTTCATTTTCCGCCTCCATAAATAGTTGAGAAACCGTTGTGCCCAGGGCACAGGCGATTTTCTCGATGTTTTCTAAAGATACATTCCTTTTTCCGAGTTCTATATCGCTGATATAGGTCCGGTGGAGGTCGCAAAGATCTGCAAACGCTTCTTGAGAGATATTCTGTTGTGTTCTTAATCTTCGGACAGTCTTGCCGAAACGGATCAGCAGCTCTGTTTGCATTCTTGACACCTCCTTTTTTGAAAATTATACTGATTATGCAGACTTTAAGTCTACAGATTATAAGTTACAGGAGAGATGATATGATACCAGCTCTGTTAAAATGGATAGGAAATAAGCAGCGTTTTGCAGGGACGATTATTTCCTATATGCCTGAAAGTTTTAATAATTATTATGAGCCGTTCATGGGGAGCGGTGCGGTAATGGCGGAGCTGTTGAGCAGCAATAAGCAGTTTACGCATGCTTATGGAAGCGATATTTTACCGTTTTTGATGGATGTTTTTGAACTGATTAAAGAAGATCCGGAGAATCTGACCGAGTATTATGAGAAGGAAATCAAAGAGTATTATGATGATCCTGAAGGTAAATACAATGAGATCAGAGACAGATTTAATGCAGAACATAACCCATACGACTTTCTGTTGCTTTCAAGAACCTGTTATTCAGGAGTAATCAGATTTAGAAAAGCAGATGGATATATGAGTACTCCGAGAGGGCCACACAGACCGATAGCTCCGGAGACATTCAGGGATAGGGCCATGATGTGGCATAGGCTTCTGCAGAAAGCATCTTTTAAGACTGAGAGTTATATTGAGGCCATGGATCGGGCTCAGGAGGGGGATGTGATCTATTGTGATCCGCCATATACGCACTCCCAAAGTATTATTTATGGAGCCCAGGCATTTGATGTAAATGTGCTTTTTGAGAAAATAGCAGAGTGTAAGGCAAGGGGTGTAAAGGTAATTCTTTCTATCAATGGAATGAGAGATAGCAAGAAAAAAGATATTTCAATCACACCACCAGAGGGGCTTTTTGAAAGAAAGTTGCTTGTAAACTGTGGCACGTCCATGATAGACAGACTGCAGAATACTGGCAAAAAAATGAAGGATAAGAAGGTTGATGACCAGTTACTTTTAACGTGGTAGCTGATGTATAGGCATAAATAAGGCAGCCCGAAAGAGCTGCTTTTTTTATGCCGTCAGGGCATCAACAGCGACCGGAAGGGAGCAAAATAACGGTTTATCGGTTTACGCATCAGCGTGAACGGGTAAACCGTTATGATTGGAATTATGTATCATATCTTGGTTGATTTTTTCGGAGATTCAGGCTATAATATAGGTGTTCTTATTTATAAGATTTATATAGATGCAGCTGTAATGTATACGGCATGGACTACCTGAATGCACCGTAGTAACCTTTGTGAATTGGGAGTAGTAAGGAGTCAGGCAATGATCATTAGTAATCCTTTTGAACGTGATTGGAGCTACTGGGAAAGACCAGACGAAACGTAGATCTCTGGAAATCAGTTACGGATCCAGACAAAAGAAAACGGTATCCCATGAATGAAAAGCCTGGGAAAGTGGCTTAGAAACCCATAAACCTTGTGAATGAAGTCTCCTGCTGTAGAAGTGGAGAAGGTGATGACTAACATCCGATGCGATCCTGAACGCACCGTCATCAAACCAAAGGAGCGAACGAGGAACCGACCGCTGAGAGGAAAATCGGAACAAGAACCTTCACACATAAGAAGCAAAAAAGTGTATTTATCAGTCACACATAAGACTTTAAAAAGTGTTCTTTGCTGAGTGTAGTGATCCGTGAGGACATGCATGAAGCGGCTTTGCTTTAACATACAACTGAGAAAGAAATCAAGGAGCATAGCGACAGCTATGCCTATTCGCATATATAAGAAAGGAGCTGCATATGGGTAGACGTGATAAATCATACTCAAAGGATCTGCACCAACAGGCATATGACCGCCTGACCGGTATGCAGGCCTTTGGAGAAAGTAAAAAGGAATCAATGGCTAACGGTACGGATCGGGAGAAGATCTTCTCGTTTAACACTTATCAGACGTACTGGAAGCATACAAAATATTTCATCAAATGGGTTCAGGAAAAGTATCCTGAATGTAAAACATTGAAGAAGGCGGAGAAATACGTGCCGGAGTGGCTTCAGACAAGGGTTGACCAAGGGTTGTCTGCGTGGACGATCCATACGGAAGAAGCTGCACTGAACAAGCTCTATCAGATAGCTCCGGACGATCCAAAGAGGTTTCAGGCTCCAAAGAGAAACAGGGAAGAAATCAAGAGAAGTCGAACCACGACAGAGAGAGACAGGCACTTCTCTGTGACCAATAATGATGAGCTGATCAAGTTCTGCAAAGGTACCGGACTTAGGAGAAGTGAGCTGGTCAACCTGAAGGGAAAGGATCTTGTGACAAGAGATCAGGTCGAGGCAAAAATAAAAGAATTGGAAAGTAAAACGGATCGTACACCTGCTGAGGACAAGAGGCTTGCCATGATGAAGGATACGAGGCTGTTTAAGGACTGTGAATACTTTACCTGGGTAAGAAACGGTAAAGGAGGCAGGGAGCGTATAAGCCCTGTAATAGGCTCAAATTCGGCTCAAATCATTGAGAGGATGTTAAGCACGGGTAAAGATGAAAAAGTCTGGCAATACGTCAATACAAACGCTGACATACATGGTTACAGAGCAGAGTATGCAACAGAGATATATAAAACGCACGCAAGGGATATAAAAGACATTCCATACGACCGAAAGAACAAGGGAACAGGGAAGATGTTCCAGAGCGATGTGTACACTTGCCGTAAGGATGAAGCAGGAAAGAAACTTGATAAGGCTGCAATGCTGATCTGCAGCAAAGCATTAGGACATAACCGTATCAGCGTTGTAGCTGACAACTATATCAGAGGATTGTAAGAAAGGGGGAAGGGTCATGGGATCTTTTGTAAAAAGAACGCTTACCGGATATAAAGAAGTACCAGGCGGATACTCTGATCCGGAAGCCGAGTATTATATCGAGTCAATGAAAGAATATCAGTCGGATGTGGCAAAACTCCGTAAGGCTGAAGAAGCTGTAACCCAGGCAAAGAGAGATGCTGAGGACAGAGTAAATCAGGCATATGCAAGTGCCAACAGACAGCTGAAACAGTATCAGGAAGATGCTGATCAGAAAGCTGAAAGAAGGGTAACAGTAGCTCAGGAAGCCCAGAGAATGGCTGAGGCAAGGCTTAAAGAAGCTCTGGAGAGAGCAGATCGTGCTGAAGCAGAGTTGAAGCGACAGAAATATCTGAATGGAAATCTGAAACGTATAGCAAGAGAAAGGGCTAATCAGGATCGTGATATAAGGCCGAAAAAAGAGCATGACGGTTATCTTGTTATGAGCAGCCGTCAGTGGGTCGAGAATTACGAATATACCTATACGGATGAAGAATATGAAGCACTGGATTATCAGTTCAAGAGGAAACATCCTAAGCCGTATACGGAGCGTAGAAAGGCTGATGTATGGAAGTCAATCATACAGACACCGTATGATGCGAGCCTGCCTCTGGATCAGATCAGGGGACAGGTAGAAAGCGAAATCGGAGATGTTTTGGACTCGATCGGTTGCCAGAGTTGGCTGAAACCGGAATATAACGGAGAGTTTTATGACTTTGGTAAAAACGATGAAGGGTATCCAAAAAACGGTATGTACAAGTGGAAGTATCAGGCTAATTATAAAGCCGGATTCTGGGAGCTTGAGATCTTCACAACAAAGAGCCTGAGAGTACCGGAGAACCGTAGGCCGAGACCTATGGGAAGGAAGCAGGGAAAGAAAAAGCCTGCTCCTGTAGCCCCTGTTGAGTATGAATTTGACTGGTAAAGTGTAAAATAAAATATATTGATAATATAACGTGCCCTGTTGCCTTTTGAGGGTGACAGGGCTTATAATGGGTCAAAAGTGTTCAATTAACTGTATTGATAATATAACGTGCGCTAGAGCCCTTGGGCTTGGTTTCCCTGCCGGGTAGCCACAGGGAGTGGGGGCAAGGGGAGAGGGATCGCAGGCAGAAAGGTCTGGATTGGA
>NZ_JBQKGG010000030.1:0-10251 GCF_052118925.1 Candidatus Paralachnospira sp. LCP21S3_A2 | reverse complement strand
GGCTGAACAGCAGAATCTGCCATTCAGCCCCTGAACATTTTGAACTCATATCTTTATGACCTAGATTTTTTCATCAATCTGAGAGGTTTACACAAAATAAATTACACTACCCCAGAATTATTTGATGAGGGTATTCCTTTTATATCTGCAGAAGCAGTCTCTTGTGGTAATGGTCAGATATTTTCTTAATTTCTCAAAAGAGCTTGTCCGCCTGTACTGTATCGTGCTTCTCGACGTGTTGAACAGCTCCGCAATCTCGGTATCGTTCATTCCCTCGAAGTAATACAGCAATATGGCTTTGCGCTTTTCTTCCGGCAAAGTACGGATTGCTTCAAGAAGCAGCTTTGGCGTGATTTTCTTCCCGGCTTTCTCAAAGACGGTTTCGGCGGCTTCACGTTTGAAATATTCATCAAACGTATGAAGCTGCCGCGCTTCGTCTAAGGTCATGTCGGAAAAGGTCACTTCCTTTGCCTTGTGTCTGCGAAGTTCTCTATGGGTGTCGCAAGCTTCATTGTGCAGTACCGTATTACAAAACTTCTGGAAAGCGCACTGTTTTATAAACTCCCTGCGATTAGGTTCCACATTCTCACCCCCTTTCTCGTTGGAAAGTTGGTGGTGCTTCCCCCTTTTCGCGGGGCAATACTGCCTTTTGAAAAAAACGCCGAAGATTTTCGGATTTTTTTCAAAAAATTTTTTGAGCAGCAAAATACGCCTGTCCGAAAAGCCCGGACAGACGTATAGGTATTGTAAGCGGTATTCAGATGATTAGACAGTTCATATTGATAGACGTAGTTTTCCCCGGCGGTGGTCGGGCTTTTTTTGATGTGTCAATGACCGTCGGATTTTGTCGATATGGTATGTGCTTCATGGCGGCTACCTCCTTTTAGCCGCCGCTTTTAACAGTGATACCGCGTCATTTCATTAGAAGATAAAAAGAAACGGCGGCTTTGGTTTTTCAAAGCTGCTGCGGAAATCAAAGAACGACAAGCAACAGTTCTGATTTTGCTCCAATATGGTTATTGGGGGCACAAATTAAATCAAAAAAGAGCCGATAACAGCAGTATTTCAAACTGCATATTATCGGCTCTGCGTCTGTGCGTCTGGCTCTTTTAATTAAATTATTTTTGTTGTTTTTTGGCTTTATTATATGTATTAGCTAACTGTCCACAAGCTGCTTTAATCTCTCTACCATGAGAAACTCTCATGGTAACTTCAAGTCCTGTTTGCTCTAATTGATGTTTGAACGCAACCATTTCTTGTTTTTGTGGTGCTCTAATTTTTGAATTACTCGTCGGGTTGTATTGCAGCACGTTAATCATAACATTTTTGCCCTTAAACCATTTTGCAAGTTGCCTTATATCTGAGGAACGGTCATTTATACCTGGTAAAAGCAAATACGCAAATACCACTTTTCGATTATGCCTTTGTGAATAGGACAATGCTTGCTTAACAACATCTTCAATAGCGTACATGTGCATATGAGGAATGATGCAGTTTCTCGCAGCCTGTGTTGCTGCATGTAAAGATATTGTCAACTGAATTTTTAGATGTTCTTCGCGCAATTTTTTTAATTGATTAACTGGACCAACTGTTGATACGGTAATGCCGTCGGTTGGAAAGTTAAGTCCATTTCTATCTCGAAGAATATGGATTGCTGCAATCAAGTTGTCGTAATTGAATAAAGGTTCTCCCATTCCCATAAAAACGATACGATTTACTTTTTGACGTATCAATATGACCTGTTGCACAATTTCAGATGGTGTTAGATTACGAACGAAACCATTGCGTCCGGACTCACAAAAAATACAGCCAACAGAACAACCAACTTGCGTACTTACGCAAACAGTCCCACCATCTCGCCGTTTAATAAAAACCGTTTCGATATACCTGTTGTCTTTCAATTCATAAACATACTTTTCAGTATCGCTACTTTTATAGACTTTTTTTGTTGATATTGATAGATTTTTTTTGTGAAATGGCTGTTTATACAATTCCGCATATAAGGCTCTTGCTTTATCCTCTCCAATTACTTCCGACATTTCTTTGTAAGTAAATCCGTATGGGTCATTCAATATTTCCGTAAGTGTACTTTTAGGTAAGTGTTTCATTTAATATCCTTCCTTTTGTTTTTCAGAGTTTTTGATTATGTCAATTCGACAAATTGAAATTGAATTTATAATTTCCCTGCAAATATCTCTGCATCAATAGTGATTTCTTTTGTTTTTTTTAAATCTATTCCATCTTTATTTACACAAAACAGTAGTGGAGTCATATCCGCAAAGGTTTTTATTTCCTCGGATGTCATTGTATACGTTGCTGAAACTTTCTTGTGATAAACAACGGAATACTTCTTTTGGAAATAATCTACGACAGCCGCATTAGAATATTGATTGCTTTTCAATTGTTCTTTTGCCGTCTCTCGAAGCTCCTTAAGATGAGCATTTCCCGGAATTACCTTAATTACATAACCGCCTTCTTTCAAAACTCTGTTAAATTCGGAATAGTTAGCAGGAGTAAAAATATCTAATATGCAATCTATCCTTTTGTCTTTTATGGGCATTTCTTCCAAATTTCCCACAAACCATTTGATAGAATTACTGAAATCACTTTTTGCTGCAAGCTGAACAGCATCTTTAGAAATATCAAATGCAATAATTTCTTTATCACCTGATACTTCTTTTATCTGCTTTGAATAATATCCTTCACCGCAGCCAATATCAAGTATTGTATCAATGCTGCTAAAGCTTTTTATAAGCTGCACCACTTCATTCAGGATATGTGAATAATAGCCTTTTTCTAAAACCTCCCGCCTAATTTGAAAAGTCTCTCTGCTATAATGTTTTGAAGATTTTGTTCCTACAGCAAAGTTCACATAACCCGTTTTTGAAATATCGAAACAATGATGATTAGAACAAAATAAACTTTTTTGTTTCAATTTTAAATCTGTTTTACATATAGGACATTGAAAAACTTTTTCACTGTCACTAAATCTAAGTATTTTATTCATTATTCCCTCCGTTATTACATTACTTGCCCAATAAGCGAGCTATACAATACGGATTCACCGCAACATAACCCGCGGTGTTATCTTAATCTCATATGCGCTGTCATATTCTCACCTCCAAACTCCGATTTGTCACCGGCTCCATTATACGCTATCTCAAAGTATAGCCGAATTTCAGCAAACTTGTCAGATGGAAACAACTTGCAACGCAAGATAATTCCGGGCGGCAAGTCCACAAAGGGGTAGCTGGCGTAAGCCAGCGCAGGGGAAGGGTAACTTCCCCTGTGATGATTGGAGCAGATTGAAAATCTACGGAAATCATCTGCTGTCCGCAGGACGCCCCCGGCAGGGCGCAATGCACCACTTCCCGAAGTGGTGTATAATTGCGCCCTCTTTCAGAGGGGGAAGCCACGCTTACCGCTCTGGAAGCTATTATGACCGTTCCCGGTCTGGCTCTTTTCTCTTGGAATGGGGCGTTTTCTCCCTCGTCTGCGCCTTTGCTTCCGCCAGCCTGCGCCGGATTGAATTGTCCCGCTTCTGGATAAACCGCTGTCTGGTGTCAGCGATAAAGCGGCGGCACTCCGGCTCCGGGATAGCGTCCAGCTTTCGGATTGTGCTTTCCACAATCTCCCTCGCCTGCCTGTCACGAATGACCGGCACGATTTCCCGAAGTCCGGCAAGAGTTTCCTGTTTCGTGGCGGCGGCGTACTGGTAAACCATAGCCAGCTCGTCCTTTGAAAATTTCACATTCATTCCGTGTCCTCCTTTTCTGTGCCGGTTCCGGCAAATATCTGTTCTATGAGCTGCCGGGTGCTGTCCCGATGAAAGAGCAGCTTCAAGAACAGTTTGACCTGTTCCTCCGGCAAAAGCTCCGGGTGGGGCAGGTATCTTTCCAACTCCGCCCCTCTGGTACAGAGCCGGTGCGTCCGCTCTTTTCGGGTCAGCGTCTTTATCTGGTGTTCCAGAATCTTTTCCTTGTAGAAGAACGGAAGTGGCTGAAAAAGATTGCGGAAAAATCCGACTTGCTGAAGAATCCAAAACCGCAGAGAGGACGAAGATAAAAAATGCCTGAACGGCGGTTCTGGTTTTTCAGAACCACCAGGCATTTTGTTTAGTAATAGAAAAAGGTGCAGTTGATTATTGCGTATTGTCAATCTCTCTCAAACCGGGTAGTAAAAATACGGCAAGCGCAACGATGATAATGCCAATTCCGCAAATGACAAACCATTTCTCAACTCCCAGCCGCTCCGCCAGAGGCCCGGAAATGACAAGGCCAAACGGCATGGCGAGGGAAGCGGCGCTTGTCAGTAGAGAAAAAACTCTCCCCAGATATTCTGGTTTGACCGTTTCTTGAAAAATCGCATTTTGCACACCGTAAAATGGAGCGGAAATTCCCATAACAGTACAGCACACAACAAAGACAAGAAATGCGTCTGGCGGCAAAAGCCCGGAGAGCATAATGCTAACGCCCATCAGGAGAACGGAAAGACCGATGGTGTACCGCCGTTTCTTAAAACCGCCCCAAATGCTCAGAATGACTCCGCCAAGCAGCATACCAACCGCAAAAGCAATTTCAGCGGCAGAGGCATGGGCCGGTGTTCCTTTGAAGTATGACATACAGATGAGAGGAAAAAGCGTACTGATTGGCATATAAAAGAACATATAAATTACACCAATCCAGAGCAGAGCAAAGAGGCCCCTGTTTTGCTTTAATACCACATACCCCTCTTTCATATCCTGTAAAAACTGTTGTCTTTTCGTTTCTGGACATAGTTCAGGCGTTGGTATGGACGAAATCGCAACAGTCACACAGGCAAGGATTGCACCCACAATATCTAACAATATAATTGCATTAAGAGGCCAAACAGCATATAAAAACGCTGCGGCAGCTGGACTGATAATCGCACTTACTGCTTGCATGGTCTGCGTGTAACCAGCGCATTTTGTAAGTTCCTCTTTTGGCACAATCATAGGTGTTGCTGCGCTGAATGCTGGAGAATGAAAAGCAGTTCCCGCACTTCGGATTAACAGGACAACCATAATAGACCATACGGGCAATTCCATGTAAAACGCCACCAGCGCCAGAATACCGCCAGCGGCGGCAATTATCAAATCCGCACCAATCATTACGCTTTTACGGCTGTGCCGGTCAACAAAAGCACCTGCAAACGGGCCTAAACAGGCTTGCGGCAAAAATCCAATCAGTGTTGCCGCCGTCAATATGATTGCAGAATTAGTTTTCGCAACCAAATAAAAGATAATGGCCATTTGCAAAATACCGCTGCTAATAAAGGATATTGCTTGTCCGGCAAGAAGTGTAAAATAAGTTTTTCTCCATGAATTGTTGTTTTGGGTCATAATGCGAACCTCCTTTTTTATTGCATTGTTCCTTTGTTTCTGCAATAAAAAGCAGGCGTTGTCCCACAGAGAGGGCAGACGCCTGCATAACAACAAAGCACGAAAAAACACCACGATACAGTTCAAAGACTGCTCGTGTCAAACCTACGTGTTCCTTTGCATACGCACGCAAAAAAAGCCCACCATCATGTGGAAAGGTACTTCTACTTTTTATTGCTTATTAGCGTACACAAATTAACACACGTAAGCCTCCTTCCAATCTCAAACTGTCGCACAGTATAACACACATCCGATAGACTTGTCAACCATTTTTAACCTTGTTTTCCATCTTGTTTTTCCATCTCTTACGGGCAGTAGCAAAGCCAGGCGAGCCAGTCAACGGTCAAGATGAACGGCGCTTTCAGCGCCGCCGTTGACAGTCTCGCCCGTCTTTGCTAATGGGTAATCAAGGCGGGAAAGCCATTTTAGGGCTTTCCCGCCCATTTCAATTTTGGGAGAAGAAAGGCCCCAAAATGAACGAGTGCGGCCAAACACTTTTAGGGATTGGCCACCTTGTCCACCCATCCAGCGGGGCGGCGGGGAACGGTCAAGGCCGGGCGTCAGCCCATTCATTTCAGCCTTGACGGTTTCCTGCCGTCCTGCTACTTTTCCCGGAGTGTGGCCACACATCTGGTCACGGTGTCCAGAGCTTTGGGACTTTTTGTCCCATAGGCCGGGGGCGGAGGACGAGGGACGGGGGCTTTCATAATACGCCCTGTCTGCTGCTGAAATCAGCCCTTTGTTTCCGGCTTACCAGCCCCAAACAAAGCCCTGCTTTCCTGCCGCGTCAAATGCCCTTGCCCTCCCCGGCGGCAACGGTATTTTCAGGGCAACGCCGACAGAGCGTATAACACACTACACTTTGCTCCGCAAAGTCGTGTGCCAAATGGGGCGCTGCCCCCTTTGGAAACCCCCGCAACAAACAGGTGCTATGCACCCAGCCGGGAGCATAGCGCCGTTTGTTGTCAGCAGCCCGTTTCACGGTCTGCGTGTAGTTCCTTGTAAACTGACCTAAAGTGTATGTAAAATATTATGAGAAGCAATTGGTTCAGCAAGTCCTTGAGAAAACACTTAAAAAGAACGATTCGATATTTAATACATACTGTGCTATAAAAGAATTAATAAAAGACGAACCAATAAGTGTAGATTATGTTCAATCTGAGGAGGATACATTATTAAAAAATCTTATGAGGAAAAATTTGAATAGTGATGAATATGTTGAATTTGAAAAGTTGCTTGATGAAGCTGGTATTAATGCATGGCGCGAACAAGTTGATTTTTTGGGACGAGGAGATGGTATGATAGAACATATTTGGTGTGAATATGGAATAGATAAAAGAAGATTTTCAGTTTAAGAAAGATAGCGGAGCGAGCTGAATATTGAGCTCACTCGCTCCACGTTATTCCTCTACATGAAATACATCTTCCACCAGCATATTAAAGTACTTAGATACTCGTAGCATAAATTCGGCAGATGGGGCGCCGTCCCCACGTTCTACCCTGCTGACAGTTTTGGTGCTGAATCCGATAGCAGCGGCAAGGTCATTCTGGTAAATGCCACGCTGTTCACGGATTTCTCTGATATTATTTGTGACCACCATAAAAAATCCCTTCTTTCAGTTCTATAGATATTTTCTTATTGTCAATTATGCAAAAAAATGTGTCCAATAAAAAGGACTTGCGTTTTTATCGGCAATGATCGGTAAGAGCAGAAGCATCAGATTTTCCAAGAACTTTTCCAAATATGTCTAAGCGGTCATTTTCTCCAACCTTGATAGGTGCATACTTTTCGTTGAGTGAGATAAGGAAAATTCCGTCTTTGTCGTCCTTTAACTTCTTGATATAGGCTTCTCCGTTCAGAGCGAAGATGCCGATTTCTCCATTAGCAACAGATTCCTGTTGCAATACCCATGCAATCTGACCATCGTGGAATTCAGGTTCCATACTGTCACCACTAATGCGTACACCGAAAGTTGTATCTTCCGGCAGAATAGATTCATCTATGCGTACAGTCTCTTTAGGTCCGTCTACGAGAAAGTTACCGGTTCCGGCTGATACTGCATTTTCAAAAATATCAATGCTTCTGAATGGAATTATCTTAGCAGTTTGCTTTTCATACATTCCGGATGCGTGGAGCAGATTGATATAATCCATAGCCTTTTCCCTGCCTTCATCAGTAAGTGATGAAAAAGGATCAGCAGGATTTACTCCAAAATATGCTTCATACATATTAGTGATACCAAGGATTCTACACACTTTGTAAAATATGGTAACGCTTGGTTCAGCAAGATTTCTCTCCCAGTTGGATATGGCTTTATAGGAAATCTTGATGCCTTCTTTTGCCAGTTCATCAGCGAGATCCTGCTGGAGCAAGCCTTTCTTTTTTCTATATGTTGAAATGATTTCTCCGATTGAGTACATACATACGCCTCTTTTCTTTCCAATTAGTTGATTTCTAATGTCTCTTTTCACTCCATAGTATATAGCAATAGTACCAATTATTCAAGTTAAAAATCCAATATAATGAGAAAACAGACACATGTGTCCGTTGACAGTCGATTATTCTTGGGGTTATACTATGCCCTGTAAGGAACATTACTCATATACTTGGACTAAAGGTTATGGTAGTGATAGATTAAATGCAGGAGGTTATGCAGATGGGAGACAGGGTAATACTTCATTCAGATATCAACTGTTGTTATGCTTCGATTGAGCATCTGCATCATCCGGAGCTTGCAGGAAAGCCACTGGCAGTAGGCGGTGACCCGGAGGCAAGACATGGGATTGTCTTAACTGCTGACTATATTGCCAAGAAGTACGGTGTGAAAACAGGAATGGCGCTCTGGCAGGCAAAGCAGGTCTGTCCGGACATAACATTTGTTTCACCAAGAATGGACTTATATCTTCGGTTCTCAAGGATGGCGCATGAGATATATGCAGAATATACGGACAAGCAGGAGCCATATGGAATTGATGAGTGCTGGCTTGATGTGACAGGGAGCAGCTCCCTTAAAGGGGATGGATTGCTCATTGCACAGGAAATCAGCAAGAGAATGAAGTCAGAGCTTGGCATCACAGTGAGTGTTGGTGTTTCTTTCAATAAGATATTTGCAAAGCTTGGTTCAGATTATAAGAAGCCGGATGCAATCACAACTATGTATAAGAGTGAGTTTAAGCAGAAGGCATGGGCACTTCCGGTAAGTGATCTGCTATATGTCGGAAGGAGCACGAATCAGAAGCTTGCAAAATTCGGTATCAGAACCATAGGTGATCTTGCAAGGGCAGATGAAGGGATGCTTAACAGCCACCTTGGAAAGATGGGCAGCATCTTATGGTCATTTGCTAATGGCTATGATGAATCACCTGTCAAACTGGAGAATACCCACGCTCCAATCAAATCGGTGGGAAACAGCACAACGACACCAAAGGATTTAGTATGCGATGAGGATGTAAAGATTGTTCTTTATATTCTGGCTGAGAGTGTTGCAGCAAGACTTCGTGAGAATGGATTCCGGTGCAGAGTGGTTGAGATAAGTGTCAGGGATAATGAGCTATTCTCTTTTACCCGTCAGAAAAAGATTGACCACGCAACGAATATCACCGGAGAGATAGTTGCATACGCTTATCAGATATTTAAGGAAAACTATAACTGGAGCAAACCAATACGCAGTATTGGTGTCCGAGGTGCAGACTTAGTAACAGATAATTATTGGGAACAGATTGATTTGTTCTCAAGTGTGGAGAAGCGTGAAAAGCAGATGAAGATGGATTCAGCGGTTGATGAGATACGCAGAAGATTTGGATTTTACAGTATCCAGAGGGGACTCATGTACCGGGACAGGATTCTGTCGGCAGTCAATGCAAAAGAAGAACACACAGTACATCCACATGGGTACTTCTCAGGTTAGCAACGAGAAGTGCCAGATAATCAAGGCGCAGATGTGTTGTGCTTGTACATAAACATATGGGACTTGGTTATCTGATACGGCGACTGCCGTGAGCGAAATGAAGCGAAGCGGAATTGAGCTGCACTACGAGTAGCGATAGAGTTAAAGAAGAGGGAGGCGGAACATGAGCGAAGCAGAAAGAATTGATCTGGTAGACAGAGCACCATTGACGGAGAAGCAGCAGAATGTGTATGAAAGCATTATGCAATATCAGAGAGTTAATGGTTATGCTCCTACTATCAGGGAGATATGCAAGATGGTAGGGGTGGCATCGACTTCAAGTGTTTATGCACATCTGAAAATATTAGAAGAAAAAGGCTATATAGCAAGGAAGATGGATGCTTCCAGAGCAATAGCAATCTTGTAAGGAAGGTGATTACATTGAGCAATAAGGTATATGTTGATGTACTTGCAGAATTTTCAAAGGACGGACTGCTCATTCCCAAAGAGATAACGTGGGAAGATGGCAGAAAGTATGAGATTACACGAGTAAAAGACAAGCGCAGAGCAGCCAGTACAAGGGCTGGCGGCGTTGGAGAGCGTTATACCTGTGTGGTAGATGGAAAGGAAATATTCCTTTTCTATGAAGATAACAATATGTGGTTTATGGAAAGAGCCGGAGCCTGATGTGATTGTGTGCTGACAGCACAATTCATATCAGTTGGCTTTAGATCAGCAAAGCCGGGGAATGTGCAGACATTCATCGGAACTCCCGGCAAAAGGCTTGCAAAGGTGATTTCCCTTTCCTTTACGAGTACAGAATTGTAGATTGATGATTTTGTATGAATAAGGAGTGGTCCTATGTCAAGATTTAGTACAAATTAAAATGAGAAGTTCTGCCTGCTAAGCAGCAGACAGTAACATACCCCTCTCATACAGCTTTTCATATTCGTCAGGTGATAC
>NZ_JBQKGG010000029.1:0-10375 GCF_052118925.1 Candidatus Paralachnospira sp. LCP21S3_A2 | reverse complement strand
ATAGCATGATATTTGAATTTGAACATCCATTATTAGGGCTTTATTTGACCTCAGAACAGAATTTTGATTATTAGACGTATTTTCAGTTGGGTTTTAGTTTTTCATTCAAGGTAACCATCAGAGACGATCAAACCATAAAATTTAAAGAAATGGAGGAACTGGCGATGAAAGGTTTTAACACTGGTGATGGTTACATGGGATTGGTAGATGGTAAATATATCTTGTTTGCCAGCGAATCCGATTACTATGAATACATGAATGAGTAAGGAAGGAGCATTTACGATGGCAAAAGTATTTATCACACTGACAGGAACAAACCATTATTTCGGAAATAATTTTCTTGAAAAGGGTACGAAAATCAGACTGGAGAAAGAGCCGGATAACGAGTATGACAAAGAAGCAATTAAAATAACTTATGAAGGCCTTGGAAAAATTGGGTATGTGGCGAACAGTTCTTATACCGTTATTGGTGAATCCATGAGTGCCGGACGTCTCTACGACAAGATCGGAGATATTGCATATGCAAAGGTGGTATTGGTCACACCGGCTGGGACAATCTGTAAAATCTGTAAAAAGAGTCTGGTAAAAGAAGGGGGAACACAGGAATAATGAAAAATAAAACTATGTGCACCCGGAATATGGAGTTATTGATCATTTTATTGAAGCCCTGACCGGTATTAAGAACAATTGTACATGAGATCAAAGCAAAAAAGATGTACGATATGTCTCCCACCTGTGGTATACTTGTATTATCATTGGGTAAAGGGAGAAGTGCATCATGCCAAAAGGAACGAATCAGAAATTTAAACTGTACCGTCTGGCACAGATCATGCAGGAAAAGACAGATGAAGAACATTATATTACCATGCCGGAGATCATGAAGAGTCTGGCAGAATATGATATTACAGCTGATCGTAAAAGTATCTATGCAGATCTGCGGGATCTGAGTACTCTTGGTGTTGAAGTAGAAGGAGAACCAACAGGAAACCGTTACCATTATCATGTGGTTAACCGCCCGTTTGAGCTTCCGGAACTGAAACTTCTGGTGGATGCAATCCAATCTTCCAAATTTATCACTGAAAAGAAATCGAATACCTTAATTAAGAAGCTGGAAAAACTGGTCAGTAAATATGATGCACAGAAACTGCAGCGGCAGGTATATGTGTCCGGAAGGATAAAGACGATGAATGAGAGCATCTATTATACGGTAGATGCGATTCATAATGCAATTTCAGAAAATAAGAAGATCAGATTCCAGTATTATCAGTGGAATGTAAAAAAAGAGATGGAACTCAGGCATAACGGAGCCTGGTATCATATCAGTCCCTGGGGCTTGTCCTGGGATGATGAAAATTACTATCTGGTAGGTTATGATTCCGATGCTGAGAAGATCAAGCATTACCGGGTAGATAAAATGCTTCATATCAAATTATCAGGTGAGAGCCGGGAAGGAAAAGAGTATTTCAAAAAACTGGATATGGCAGATTATGCAAAGAAAAGTTTTGGAATGTTCGGAGGAAAAGAACAGACCGTAAAGCTGCTGGTAAAAAACAGTCTGGCAGGTGTTATTATTGACCGGTTCGGAAAGAATGTGATGTTGATTCCGGCAGATGATGAACACTTCACAGTGAATGTAGCTGTGCATGTCAGCAGACAGTTCCTGGGCTGGGTATTTTCGCTGGGTGAGGATATAAAGATTGTTGGACCGGATGACGTAGTGGAGCAGATGAAAATAGAAATTGAAAGATTGATGAAGCAATATTCATAGGGAAAATGGATGAAAAATGCTAATGTTCTTGCATCAGAATGTTATTTCAGGTATAATGATCTAGGTATAAGTCTGCAAAATGGGCAGACGTTTCTACTAACCACCGAACTGGTTGACTACCTCTTATGTAGTCAATCTTTTTTTATGTGTGAGAATATTTTATGGGAGGAAACAGAATGTACGATGTAGTAATTGTAGGTGCAGGACCGGGAGGAATATTTACTGCATATGAATTATTAGAGAAAAGACCGAATTTAAGTATTGCTGTTTTTGAGATGGGAAATGAATTAACAAAACGCCATTGTCCGATTGATGGAGACAAAGTGAAATCTTGTATTCATTGTAAGAACTGTTCTATCATGAGTGGTTTTGGAGGCGCAGGTGCATTTTCAGATGGTAAATATAATATTACCAATGATTTTGGTGGGACGCTATACGAATATATTGGTAAAAAATCTGCATTAGAATTAATGGAATATGTAGACAGGATCAATCTTGCGTTTGGTGGAGAAGGAACAAAACTGTATTCTACGGCAGGATCAAGTCTGAAGACACGCTGCATGCAAAACGGTTTACATTTATTGGATGCATCTGTTCGCCATTTGGGAACAGATATTAACTATATTGTGCTAGAACATTTATATGATCATCTGAAAGAAAAGATTGATTTTCATTTTAATTGTTTCATTGATAAAGTAGAAAAACTGGACAGCGGATATCGAATCTATCATGAAGATTCCTATTATGATGGTAAGGAATGTGTTATTTCCGCAGGGCGCAGTGGAAGTAAATGGATGGAAAACGTCTGTCAGGATCTGGATATTAATACGAATTCGAATCGCGTGGATATCGGAGTTCGAGTGGAACTTCCGGCAGGAATCTTTGCACATCTGACGGATGAGTTATATGAAAGCAAGATAGTGTACAGAACCTCAAAGTATGAAGATCTGGTGCGTACATTCTGTATGAATCCCAAAGGTGAAGTTGTAAACGAAAATACAAATGGGATTGTTACTGTTAACGGCCACAGCTATGAGGATCCGGCAAAGCAGACAAATAATACAAACTTTGCGTTACTCGTTGCAAAGCATTTTTCAGAGCCTTTCAAAGATTCTAATGGATATGGAGAAAGTATTGCCCGATTAAGCAATATGCTGGGCGGCGGCGTGATTGTCCAGCGTTTTGGAGATCTGATCAGAGGCCGCAGAAGTACAGAAGAAAGAATCAGCGAATCCTTTACCGTTCCAACGTTAAGTGCAGCTGCAGGTGATCTGAGTCTTGTCCTTCCGAAACGTTTATTAGATGGTATTATTGAAATGATCTATGCCCTGGACAAAATCGCACCGGGAACTGCCAGTGATGATACCTTACTGTATGGTGTAGAGGTAAAATTCTACAATATGGAGGTGGAACTGGACCACAACCTGATGACTCGCCATGAAGGACTTTATATTATTGGTGATGGCAGCGGTATTACGCATTCTCTGTCACACGCTTCGGCAAGTGGAGTATATGTTGCGAGACAAATTGTTTCAAAACTGTAGAGGTGACTATGGCAACAATAGTGCAAATCAGTAAGTGAATGTCTGAAAAGTGGCATTGCTTAAAAAAGTACGTTTGACCACGGTAAAACATGTTCAGGGAGAATTTAAGATCTGTTGACTTTGGGAAGAATCCTGAGGACGACAGGTCTTTTTTATTATCATTTGCGGAATAAAGAAAATGCAAAGAAAGTGCAAAGAAAACGCAAAGAAAACATCTTCAGGGGATGCATTCGCCTCAGCGACTTGGTATAATAAAAATTTGGAGGATGAATAAAATGGACATATCAAAAGCCGACAGAGAACGTTACCGTGAGCGTGTTTCAAACTGGCGGGAACATTATAAGGGAAAATGGAACAGGGCGTTGTCTGTACTTTTAGTGATGGTGACAGTCCTGTCACTTCTGTCAGGCTGCGGCGGGAAGAGTGCGGCACAGGAAGATGCAGAAACAATCACGGTGTATTTATGGAGCACAAAGCTGTATGAAACCTATGCACCATATATTCAGGAACAGCTTCCGGATATTAACGTTGAATTTGTAGTAGGGAATAATGATCTGGATTTCTACAGATTTCTGAATGAAAACGGTGGATTGCCGGATATTATAACCTGCTGCCGCTTTTCTCTGCATGACGCCAGTCCCCTGAAGGACAGTCTGATGGATCTTTCCACAACCAATGTGGCAGGCGCTGTCTATGATACATACCTGAATAGTTTTATGAACGAGGATGGCAGTATAAACTGGCTTCCGGTGTGTGCAGATGTCCATGGATTTGTAGTGAACAAAGATCTTTTCGAACAGTATGATATTCCTTTGCCAACCGATTATGAAAGCTTCGTTTCTGCCTGCCGGGCATTTGATGAGGTGGGGATCCGTGGCTTTACGGCAGACTATACCTATGATTATACCTGTATGGAAACCCTGCAGGGGTTGTCTGCGTCCGAGCTGTCTTCCGTAGAGGGACGCAGGTGGCGTACTGCCTACAGTGACCCGGATAATACAACAAGAGTGGGGCTGGACAGCACCGTCTGGCCGGAGGCTTTTGAACATATGAACCAGTTCATTCAGGATACAGGGCTTAGCCGGGATGATCTGGAGCTGAATTATGATGATGTAGTTGAGATGTATGAAAGTGGTAAGCTTGCCATGTATTTCGGCAGCTCGTCCGGTGTGAAAATGTTTCAGGATCAGGGCATTAACACAACATTCCTTCCATTTTTTCAACAGAATGGTGAAAAGTGGCTGATGACTACGCCATATTTTCAGGTGGCACTGAACCGTGATCTGACACAGGATGAAACGCGCCGAAAGAAAGCCGTGAGGGTACTGAACACAATGCTTTCCGAGGAGGCACAGAACCGGATCATCTATGAGGGGCAGGATCTGTTAAGCTACAGTCAGGATGTGAATCTCCATCTTACGGAATATCTGAAGGATGTAAAGCCTGTGATTGAAGAAAACCATATGTATATCCGTATTGCCTCAAATGATTTTTTCTCTGTTTCCAAGGATGTGGTTTCTAAGATGATTTCGGGAGAATATGGTGCAGAGCAGGCCTATCAGTCATTTAATACCCAGCTTCTTGAGGAAAAATCCGATTCGGAGGATATCGTGCTGGATTCACAGAAATCCTATTCCAACCGCTTTCACAGCAGTGGGGGTAATGCGGCTTATTCCGTTATGGCAAACACTCTGCGTGGTATTTATGGGACGGATGTGCTGATCGCAGCCGGAAACAGCTTTACGGGAAATGTGCTGAAGGCCGGTTATACAGAGAAAATGGCGGGCAATATGATCATGCCCAATGGTCTTTCAGCTTACAGCAGCAGGATGAGCGGGGCGGAGCTGAAAGAAACGATCCGGAATTTTGTAGAAGGCTATCAGGGTGGATTGATTCCTTTTAACCGAGGCTCCCTGCCTGTGGTCAGTGGTATTTCTGTGGAGATCAGGGAAACGGATGATGGTTATACATTGAGTAAGGTTACAAAGGATGGGAAAAAGGTTCAGGACAATGATACGTTCACGGTAACCTGCCTTGCAATACCTAAACACATGGAGGCTTATCCGACAGATGATAAGATTGTATTTGATGGAGGGGATACCTCTGTGAAGGATACCTGGACAGAATATGTTTCAGATGGTGATGCCATTCTTGCAGAGCCTGAAGACTATATGATCCTGAGGTGAGAAGAATGGATATTAAGAATCATAATACAGACAGAAAGAGACCTGCAGCCATGAGAAAATGGTTAAAGACAGCCGGCTTTACAGCTGCTTTTCTGGGAATCGTCTGGATAGTTTTTCAATATTCTGGATTTGTGTCGGAAACGGTTTATGAGGAAAGTGTTTCTCATCTGGCGGAGGTCTTTCATCAGTCAGACAATATGTTACGGGAGCTGACAAATAAGAATCTGACGTATCTCCATATGTGGGGTGAGAATCTGAAGAATATCTCCGGAGAAAGCGAGATCCGTGAGTATATAGAAAAAGCGCAGAAGGATGCCGGCTTTCTGGAATTCTATTTTCTGTCAGATGACGGCAATTATAAGATGCTGACAGGCGAAACCGGATACCTTGGATTACAGGAAAACAGTGAAGAGGAGATCCGGCAGGGAAAGGATGTTATAACAAAGACAGCAGTTCCCGGAAAAGCTCAGAGGATTGTTTTTGCCACTCCTGAGGCACATGGAAGCTATCAGGGCTTTGAATATGATGCCATTGCCATTGCCTATGAAAACGCTGATATTGTAAAGATACTGGATATTTCTGCGTTCAATGGAAATGCCAGGAGTTATGCTGTTCATCCGGATGGCCGTGTTGTGGTCGATCATTCTTTTGAGTCATGGGGGAAGGTGTATAATTTCTTTGGCGTCCTGAGAGAGCATTCCGATATGTCCGAAAAAGAGATCAATGAGCTTTCGGAGAAGTTCAAAGAGGGACATGCGGATGCGATGCTGGTAAAGCTGGATGGAAGGAACTATTATCTGGTCTATGAAAAATCGGATATTCAGGACTGGATATTTCTGGGAATTGTCCGGGTGGACATCGTCAATGCCGGTATGAACCGTCTGCAGTTTAGTACCATGCTCCTTATGGGGGCAGTCGTGCTCTGTATTGCCGCATTTCTTATCAGCCTCATCATCCAGAGAGACCGGATAAGCCTTAGAAAAAAGGATACGGAGATCCTGTACCGGGATGAGCTGTTTCAAAAGCTTTCCATGAATGTGAATGACGTTTTCCTGATGCTGGATGCCAAGACCTGTCAGGCAGATTACGTCAGTCCGAATGTGGAAAAGCTTCTGGGTATTACCGTAGAGCAGCTCCGTAAGGATATTTGTGTTCTGGGAAAACTGAATCCCGGGAATTCCGAAGCTCCGGAGAAGAATTATCTGGAGGGGATCCAGGTTCATGAGCAGAAAGAAGGCGATTTTGAATATGTTCATCAGAAAACGGGGGAGCGGCGCTGGTTTCATAGTATTGCAATGGGCAGCGAGGTAAATGGAAAAAAGAAATATATCCTGGTCATGTCGGACCGTACCTCTGACAGAAAATTGAATCAGGCACTTTCTGAGGCAGTACGTACGGCGGAGGCTGCAAACAGGGCAAAGAGTACCTTTCTTTCCAATATGTCTCACGATATCAGGACACCGATGAATGCGGTTATCGGCTTTACGACACTGGCTGTAAGCAATATTGATGATAAAAAAAGAGTCCGGGATTATCTGGACAAGATCCTTTCCTCCGGCAATCATCTGCTCTCGCTGCTCAATGATATCCTGGATATGAGCCGGATCGAGAGTGGAAAAATCCATCTGGAGGAAACGGAGGTCAGTCTGTCGGAGGTGCTTCATGATCTGAAGACTATGATCAGCGGGCAGATCCAGGCGAAGCAGCTGAAATTTTATATGGATGCGGTGGATGTTACAAATGAGGATGTCTATTGTGATAAGACGCGGCTGAACCAGGTGTTACTGAATCTTTTGTCCAATGCGGTTAAGTTTACTCCGGCAGGCGGAACCGTTTCTGTTTGTCTGAAACAGTATCCGGGGACAGGAAGAGACAGTGGACTGTACGAGATCCGGGTGAGGGATAACGGAATCGGCATGAGTCCGGAATTTGTACAGAAGGTTTTTTCTCCTTTTGAGCGGGAGCGGACGTCTACCGTCAGCAGGACTCAGGGGACCGGACTTGGCATGGCCATCGCCAGGAATATCGTGAATATGATGGGAGGCACCATCGAGGTTCAGACAGAGCAGGGAAAAGGCACCGAATTTACTGTCCGTCTGCCATTGCGGATCCAGTGTGAGCATCACCGCACAGAGAAGACCGCAGAGCCGGAGGAGCTTAAGGCCCTTCCGGCAGCAGGTCCGGATTTCAGAGGCAGATGTCTGTTGCTTGTGGAAGACAATGAACTGAACCGTGAAATTGCGGTGGAGATCCTCAGTGGGTATGGTTTCCTGGTTGATACCGCAGAAAATGGAGCAGTGGCAGTGGAAAAGGTTCAGAATTCGGCACCGGGTAAGTATGATCTGGTGCTGATGGATGTGCAGATGCCGGTAATGAACGGATATGAGGCCACGAAGCAGATCCGTATGCTGGATGACCCGGCGCTAGCGGGAATTACCATCCTTGCCATGACTGCCAATGTGTTTGAGGAGGACAGAAAGAAAGCACTGGAATGTGGTATGAATGGCTTCTTATCCAAGCCGATCGTGATAGAGGAACTGATCTGCACACTGCAAAATAGTCTGGCGGATCAGTAATGAAAAAGCCTGCCAGGAAAAGCGTACAGCTTCCTGGCAGGCTTTGATCTATCCGGAAAATTTATCGTTATAATGAATATGCATATCCTCCCAGTCCATGAACAATACATAAAATACTCTTCCGTATTGCTGGCTTTCTACGATTCTTCCGTGGTCAAGCACAGAAAGGTAGGTTCCGTCAGCCTTTCGAAGATGAAAGTGAATATAGTCATTCTCATTGCCGCTGTCAATCTGTTTCCAGATACTTGCTTCGATCTGATCCTGTTCATCCTCCCGAATCAGGCTGCGAAAACGTTTCTTTGTAAGTCGGAACAGCTCATCGATACTGTTATATCCGGTTATATGAAGGAATTCATCGTTTGCATAAAAGAGCTCATCATCCTCTTTGGCGGCTCTGTATATGATAAATGCACCGGGAAGATGTTCAGAGATATCCTTGAGTGCGAAGCCTAGCTGTTTCCGGACTCCTGATTCAAGCCCTTTCCTGTAAGGCATACATCCATTTTTTCCGTGAAGCTTTATTTCATAAAGGGCAGCATCGGCACGGCGCATAAGCTGTGAACGGTTGGCTGCAAAGGTTGGATATTCTGCATATCCAAGAGAAATATAAAAGGCATGCTCTTCACCATGACAGGAGAAGGTCTTTGGAAGCCGGGTGAATTGCTGCAGCGGTTCAGCTGCTTCCTCCAGGGTACAATTTGGCATAAGAATACAGAATTCGTCACCACCGTTTCGTCCCAGCAATGTATCAGATGGGAAAAAAGCCTTCATGTCATTTGCAAAATTCTTTAATGCTTTGTCTCCGTAACTGTGTCCATAGATATCATTGATAAACTTAAAGTTATCAATATCGAGGAGAGCAGCGACAAAATGTGCCTTCGGATTTTTAGAGATCATCATTTCTGCTGACACATCAAACCCATAGCGATTATAAATACTTGTAAGAGTATCGGTGTGTGCCAGTATCTGAAATTTGTTCTTATGTTCTTTTGCTATTAACCATACCCTTGTAATAACTGACAGAAGCAGACTTATAGTAAGGAATATTCCAATGATTACTGCGATCATGGTACTGTTTCTCCATCCACTTTCAGGTGCCACCTCAAATCTCCAGGTTTCGTCTCCGATGGTAAAAGCATATGAAACAGGATGGGTTATTTGACCATCTGACTGATAAATCACCTTATAAGTGTCACTCCAGGGGGTATCTGTTTTTAAAATCCTACATTCATATCCAAAATTTGAAAGTGCCTGGATCGAGTCTGAAAAATGTCCGGAACACGCAGGATAACAATCGTAAATCCCCAGAAATACTCTTGTCCGTTTTGATCCTCCAGGTAGACCGGATTGCGGACTGCAATTCCATAGCCGCTCTGCTTCAATTCGAAGGGTCCCTGTGTAATGATTGTATGATTGTATCGACTTTTCATACAACGCAAGGGGAAAAATACGGTGAAAGCTTTGATGAACAAGCGATTCTTAATGGTGAAGATAAGCTTCCAAACAATACGGATATTTATGCTGTTTCCGACAGCGAGATCCAAGCCGGGAGAATTGCAGATGATATAGAATGTCTGATTAAAACAAGGAAGATCTACGGCAGTTTCTACATTGAAATATTGAGTTCGGAGCCCGCTGATATCCCTAAGGATCATTTGCGTGCGTATGTACAGGAAAATAGAAATGGACTGTTGCTGTTAGAACAAAAATTCAATCAATTCAATTAGCAAGACAGGTCAAACGGGATTTACATCAGAGAATCGTTGTTTGGCGATTTGGTAAATTCTGATAAATTAATTTTATAGGGAACAGAAACTTTGAATTTTGGGAGGTAATGACCATGAAGAAAATACTAATATTGTTGCTATGTCTTTTACTTACGGCCTCAATCACGGGTTGTGGTACACAGTCAATAAAGCCGATTGACACAATTGAAGGAAACATGAAAACATACAGTGAAATGTCAGACGGTACATGGCAGTGCGATGGACATATCTACAAATACAGGTTGGAAATCAGTGGACGACTGAGTAATGCCGTTAAGGACAGCACATACATTTATTTAAGCAACATAGAAGATATTACCTTCGAACAAGCTTGGAAAGCATCTGGGCTTAGCAGTAATATGGATGATTACTTTGATATTGACGAAGCAGTATTGGTTGAATTACCAGACTGACAACTTTGAAGTTGTAAATATCATTTTACATTTTTATATGAAATCACAATATGACTTGGTGCAAATAATACTGATGCAATAATCAATAGCACTGACCTACTCATAATCCCACTAAATAAGAA
>NZ_JBQKGG010000028.1:0-10525 GCF_052118925.1 Candidatus Paralachnospira sp. LCP21S3_A2 | reverse complement strand
CCGGTACTTGACAGAAGAACAGGAACCGGAGATGATCTACACCTCCCGATGGAAGACCTACGGCCAGTTTGAACTCACCCTGCCGCAGATGGCTCCGTACATCGCCGTAGACAACCTGATCCTCTGGGATAATGATCCACGGAAAAACGGAGTGATCAAATATATCAAGACCGCAGATGACGGAACGGTGACGGTCAAGGGCTTTTCCCTGCTCTGGTGGCTGACTGATCGAATTATTCTCCCTGCCACCGGACAGAACTATGCGGAATATAACGCGCCGGTGGAAGATATCATGGTGGATCTGGTGCGGAAGAATGCCGTGTCCTGTGCAGATCCGGCCAGACAGATCACAGGGCTTACGCTGGAGGCATCACAGGGGCGCGGAGACCGGATAGCCTACCAGAACACCTATGGAAATCTCCTGGATGCCCTGGTGGAGCTTGCGGCCATGTCCGGGCTTGGTATTGGGATCTATCCGGACCTCAACACGCAGCAGTATGTCTTTGAAGTCCGGGAAGGTACCGACCGGTCCGCAGGGCAGGCGGAAAAACCGCCGACCGTGTTCAGGCGCTCCTACGGCAATATCCAGAAAGCAGAATACATCTTGAACGACAGCACAGCCAAGACCACGGCCTATGTGGCCGGACAGGGCGAGGGAGCAACACGGACGATCTATGTGGAAGGGGCCGGAAACACCGGGACTGACCGCCGGGAGATCTTTGTGGATGCCAGAGACGTGGAAGATGCTGCCGGACTGCCGGACCGCGGACGGACAAAGCTGTCGGAGCTTACGCCGCAGGAAAGCTTTGAGGTGACGGTTACTTCGGAATGGTACAAACGCCGCTGGGATCTGGGCGACATCGTGACGGTGATCGATGAGGACACCGGACTTACGCTGACAGAGCGGATCACCGAAGTAGAAGAAGCACAGGATGCCAGCGGATATGAGGCAGTACCGACCATGGGCGTTCCGGAATCCACAAGCAGCGGAATCTCATCCGGAACAAGCTCCGGAGGCGGTGGAGGCGGCGACCTCACCTATACCCATACCCAGCTCCAGCCGGCGGAGGTCTGGACAATCCAGCATAACCTTGGCAAGCATCCGTCCGTCACGGTAGCAGACAGCGCAGGCAGCGTGGTCATGGGAGATGTGGAATACCTGGACCGGAACACGGTACAGGTCACTTTTATGGCGGCGTTTGCGGGAACCGCCCATCTGAACTGAGAGGAGAATCGATAAATGGATTTTTTGAGTAATCTGAATCTCAATAAAAACGAATTGCAGAATGTCCGGATCCAGAACCTGGCCAAAGAACCGGCATCACCGGTGCCCGGGCAGATGTACTTTAATACAGTGGACAAAACCCTGTATGTCTGGACGGGGACGGAATGGCGGAATGCCCTGTATGTCTATACAGGCGAAACCCTGACTGCAGCATTGAAGCTGAAGCTGGACGGGATCACGGAGGGAGCGAACAAAGTAGAAGCCTCCGGAACAAACGGATATATCAAGATCAATGGAGCAGAGACCAAGGTCTACACGCATCCGGGATCCGGGACGAACCCACACGGAACGACCAAGAAAGATCTTGGCCTGGGGAATGTGGAGAATAAGTCCGCCGCCACCATCTTAAACGAACTGACCAAGGCAAAGATCGTGGAGAAGCTGGGCTTTACGCCGCGTGAGATCAAGGTCGGAGCGGATGCGGACAAAGGAACCGCAACCGGAAGCAAGATTTTATATATTGCCACGGATACGAAGAAGATCTGGCTGGACAATGCGGCAAACACCTGGCTGCAGGTTGGTGGGCAGGACACCATCGCATGGGGAAATGTAACCGGGAAACCGGGTACCTTTACCCCGCCGATCGCAACAGCGACCAGGCTTGGCGGCATTAAAGTAGGCTCCGGCTTGTCTGTGACAGCAGACGGAACCTTATCAGCCGGTGATGTCATGGAGACCTACGTGGTCAAGACGGAGCGTTTCACGGCAACAGCAAACCAGACAACCTTTACGCTGACAAAAGGATCTTACCGGACAGGTGCGGGGCTCCTGGCGGTCTACATCAACGGCGCAAGGCAGAGCAATGATATTGTTACGGAGGTCTCCACGACTCAGTTTAAACTGCCGGCTTTAGCGGCTGGAACGGTTGTCCTGGTAGAATATGTCCAGATCATGGACCTGGATCCTTATGCGGCGCACGCCTCAGAGCATTTGACTGATGGCACGGATCCGATCCCGCTGGCAACCGCATCGGCAGATGGCCTCATGAGCAAGGATATCTTTGCAAAAGCGAATGCGGCATATACCCACAGCCAGAAAACAAGCGGAAATCCCCATAAGGTAACCAAGAGCGATGTTGGACTTGGGAATGTTCCAAATGTGGCAACCAACGACCAGACACCGACCTACACCGCGGCATCAGCTCCGGCGGCGTTGACCTCCGGGGAGAAGCTTTCCGCAGCACTTGGAAAGATTGCTGCGGCGGTATCAGCGCTGATCAGTCATCTTGCCAACAAGTCAAACCCTCATGGGGTGACAAAGTCCCAGGTTGGACTCGGTAATGTGGATAACACGGCGGATAAGGACAAGCCGGTATCGACAGCGGTGCAGACTGCTCTCAACGGAAAACTGAGCACCACCCTTAAGGGTGCCAAAAACGGCCTGGCGGAACTGGATGCAAACGGCCAGGTACCAGCCTCCCAGCTCCCGTCCTATGTGGATGATGTCATTGAGGGCTATCTTTCCGGCGGGAAGTTTTACAGCGACTCCGGCAAGACCACGGAGATCGCAGGCAAGACCGGGAAGATCTATGTGGATCTGACTTCCAGTAAGACTTACCGCTGGAGCGGAACAGCTTATGCGGTCATCTCGGAGACGATTGCCCTGGGCGAGATCTCTTCCACCGCATACCGCGGAGACCGGGGTAAGATCGCCTATGATCACAGCCAGTCCACACACGCCAGGACGGACGCAACAAAGACGGCCAAGTCCTCCACCAACGGCAATGTGCTGATCAACGGCACAGAGACGGTGGTCTATACCCACCCGTCAAACCATGCGGCCAGTATGATCACCCAGGATGCCACGCACCGGTTTGTAAGCGACGCCGAAAAAAACGCCTGGAATGCGCGGCCGAAGAAATATGCGGTCAATGTGGGAGACGGAAGTACGACGGAGATCACAGTCACCCACGGCCTGGGAACGCAGGATGTCACGGTCATGGTTAGGGAGACAACGAGCCCATACAACAAGGTGTACTGTGATGTCCAGATCATCAGCACCACTCAGGTCAAGCTCCTCTTTGCGGCAGCACCTGCGACAGGCGCGTACCGGTGCATTGTGACCGGATAGGAGGCCAGAAATGAAGATCTTTGGGAAAGAGCTTACCTTTAACGGGAAGCGGGTGTACCACGAAAAGGACAAGCCGACGCCGGCAGAGATCGGCGCGGCGAAGTCGGATCACGGTCATGACGCCATGACCGGCGCCACTGCCTCGGCAGCAGGAACAGCTGGCTTTGTCCCTGCGCCTGCCGCTGGAGCGGCCGCCAGATATCTCCGGAGCGACGGAACATGGACAGTCCCGCCGGACACCAAGTACACCCATCCAACAACCAGCGGAAACAAGCACATCCCATCCGGAGGGAAATCCGGGCAGGTCCTAGGCTGGTCTGCTGATGGGACAGCGTCTTGGACAGACCCGAGCACATCAGGCACCCAGGTGATCACACAGAGCACTCAGCCGTCCGGTCACGTATCAGGCCGGTGCTGGATCAAGACTTATTAACTCAAAAGGAGGAGAAAAGATGGCGACAGAAAAGAAAGCAGACTATATGGTGGACAACGGAACGGACTTTGACCAGATCATGTTCAAGACGATTGCGGAGCAGGTACGGTACAGCAAAGACAGCAGTGGGAAAGAGGTGTCATTAAAAGAACATCTTGACGGGCGGAGAATCATCGAAAGTATTACGATGAAAGGAATCGGCCAGTCTTATCTCTTTGTCGGGGACAAACCGGGATATGTGCTCACCAATATCTACAACTACGGACGCGAGTACAACGATGTGCGGATCACGGATTTCGGCTACAACGGAAGTGAAAAAGTTTACTATGTGTTCTTGGATAAAACGCAGGCGAAAACGGCAACCATGGCGCTGAGGCTGGTGTGGGAAGAGGTATAACCGTGCGACGTCGCACAGAAAGGAGGAGTCCCAATGGAGGACTATATCACCCGCCGGGAACATGAAGAATTTGCTCACCGGATTGAAGATGAGGAACACCGCCAGAATGTCCGGATCGGCAACCTGGAGAACCAGACCCAGACGATCCAGAGCCTTGCCATGTCGGTGGACCGCCTTGCCACCAGCATGGATAGAATGGCCCATGAGCAGGCGGAGCAGGGCGAACGCCTGAAAGCTCTGGAGCAGGAACCGGCGGATAACTGGCGGAATGTCAAGAAGACCGTCTGGACAACCATTGCATCTGTGCTGGCCGGAGCTCTGGCAACAGGGGCAATCATCCTGGCAGCACAGTATCTTAAGTAGAGTAGAGGAGGATTATTTATGGATATCACAATTTTAACAGAGTTTGCAGTACCGATCATTGTAGGGATTTGCTTATGCATCGGCTACATCATCAAGAACATGATCCCGTCCGATGGGATCAACAAGTATATCCCGCTGATCATGGGTGCTCTGGGTGTGGCGCTCAACGTATGGATCAACCTGGGGATCACGCCGCAGATCCTGCTGGGTGGACTGTTTTCGGGGTTAGCAAGCACCGGCATGCACCAGGTGTTCAAAAATTTGATCAATAAGGAGGACTAAGCAATGAGTAAAAAGATCTTACTGGTCTCCGGCCATACATCCGGACATAATCGCTGCAGAGCAACCGGCGTCAATGAGGGAGATCTCAACATCGAGCTGGTGCAGCTGATCCAGCCGATCCTGTCCAAGTACGCAAAGGTGACCGTGTACCCCTGCGAGAGGGATATGTACCATGACGTGAGAGATGGCAGATGCCAGGTTAATTTCAACAGCTTCGACTACATCTTCGAGGTGCACTTTAACGCTGGCGGAGGCCGCGGTACCAGCATCCAGATCCACAGCAATTACAAGGGCGGTACAAGCGTGGAGCAGACTGTCATTGATCGCGTAGCGGCGTTTGGCTTCCGGAAGCGCGGCACCAACGGCATTGTCCGGAGAAGTGATTTGCTCAACATGAACACGGCGCTGCGCAAGGGCGTGGATTATGCACTGATTGAGGTATGCTTCTACGACAGCACAGCCGATCTGGCCATCTACCAGCCCAGCAAGGGCAAGATTGCACAGGCTATCGCCGGCGGCATCGCGGACGCCTTTGGGCTTACCGGCACAGCATCTCAGCCCTCAGCACAGCCGACATCCGCACCAGCTCCGGCGCAGAGCTACACCGAGTGGGCTGGCAGAGTCCATGACGTGGATCCGGTCGGGCTGATCGTCCGTACCGGCCCCGGAAAGAGCTATGGACGGCTGGCGTCTTATCCCAAGTTATATGATGGCAACATGGTGTCGGTAATGGGTGAGCAGTCCGGGTACTATCATATCAGGATCAGCAATCCGGTGGCCGGAACACATATCGGCTGGGTAAGTAAGGATTATGTAAGTCGAGGCTGATTTCGTGTTGCATAGCATTTTGAAAAACGCTTGGAAGCCTTGTAAAATCAAGCAATTTCATGTTGCATTTCGTGTTGCATAGCACCTTAAAATACGGTATTTTCCTATAAAATACAAGAATCTGCTATGAAATACAAAAACGAAAAACCCTTGATTTTACGGGCTTTTTCGGCGATCCGCATAAAATCAAGGGCTTTGAAATCGTGGAAGCAATGGGGCTCGAACCCATGACCTCTCGCGTGTGAGGCGAACGCTCATCCCAGCTGAGCTATGCTTCCGTGGTTTCTATTTTATCACTGTGGGGAAATTAGTCAAGCATAATTAAGAAAGAAACCGGATTTTTTTGATTTGCGGAACATGTGACCGGAGAACCAAAAGTGTCCATGGCAGAGGGGAGAAAGGACGGAGTCGGTGCGTTTATCCCTATGGAACGCTTCTGCATACCATAAGAAAAAAGGAATTTTCATGGATCTGGAATTCTTAAATGAATTTGCAGTGCCGATCGTGGTGGCAGTCTGTCTTTGTATCGGTTATATTTTGAAGCATCTGGTGCCTTCTAAAAAGGTGAACCGATTTATTCCCCTGATCATGGGAGTTGTGGGAGTTGGATTAAACATCTGGTTGAACCGGACATTTACACCACAGGTTTTACTGGGCGGTCTCTTTTCCGGTTTGTCCAGTACCGGGGCTTATGAAGCGTTCCGAAATCTGATCTGCAAAAAGGAGGAGACGAAGCATGAGTAGGAAACGGATTCTTCTTGTGGCTGGACATACACCGGGTCATAATTACAGCAGGCTTACCGGGGCGAATGAAGGAGATCTGAATATTGAACTGGTGCGGCTTCTGAAAAAGCGGCTGATGGCATATGTGGAGGTGACGGTTTATCCGGAGGAACGGGATCTGTACCGGGATCATCTGGCGGGTGTCAGCCGGGTTCGTTTCCGGGATTATGATTATGTGTTTGAAGTGCATTTTAATGCAGGAGGCGGACAGGGCCGTGGAACCAGTGTTCAGCTTCATAAGGACTATAAAAAGGGAATTACTGTGGAACAGGGGATTGCGGATCGTCTGGGCGCGGTGGGGTTCCGAAAACGGGGTACCAACGGAATTGTCCGGCGAGGAGATCTTTATAATATGAATCTGGCATTCCGCCAGGGTGTGGATTATGCGCTTCTGGAGACGTGCTTTTATGATAATAAAGAAGATCTTTCGCTATACCGGAGCCATAAAGCGGCAGTCGCGGATGCCATTGCGGACGGAATCTGTCAGGGATTTGGACTGAGCAGGGATGGTATGGCAGAGTCGAAAGCATCGGGTGGACAGACCGGAAAAACACCGGAGGAAAGCGGTATCTCGCCCTATGCCTCCTGGGTCGGTCAGGTGTACCAGACGGATCCGCTTGGGCTCATTGTCCGAACCGGGCCGGGAAAAAACTATGACCGGTTATCGGCTTATCCGAAGCTGTATGACGGAAATCTGGTCAGCGTGATCGGAAGGGAAAAGGATTATTACCGGATCAGGATCAGCAATCAAGAGGCGGGCACTCACTATGGCTGGGCAAGCACTGCCTATATCCGGAAAGCACCTTAATTTCCGGAGTAGGCTGTGATTTCAGCAATACAGGTATCGTCCCAGTCGGTTCCGATGTAGACGCTTTCGATGGTAAAGGTTACAAAGGAAGTGGTTACCGGAGCAGACAGCTCCACATAATATCTGGCCTGGTCAGCCGGAAAAACGGCGGTGGTCTGACTGCCGTCTTCGAAGGTCAGGATCAGAGAGCGGGGCCGGTTATTTCCGTAGAAATAAACGTTGTCCCGCCAGTTTCCCAGACGGAAAAGAAAATAGCGGATCGGAGAGGCCGATTCATAGTGGAGTGTCAGGGATTCACCCTTACCGGGGCCGTCCACACCCTCCTGCCAGGAGGTGGTCACGGAACCGTCCGCGGCGCAGATGGGAGAATTGTCATAACCGTCCTGATGAATTTCCGAGGTTGCTTCGGCATAGCTTACAGGAACCTGGAGCGTTCCAGGAAGTCCATCCGGCATCTGAACGGAAACAATACAGGAAAGTGCGCCTTCATCGGCAGCTGCCCCGGCTGATTCTGCCCCGGCTGATTCTGCCCCGGCTGATTCTGCTTCGGATTCTTTCGGAGAAGCTGCTTCGGCAGTTTTGTATACAGATACAGAGGAGCTGTTTTCAGATGCGGCGGAAGGAACGCCGCCGGCAATGGCAGCCTCAGTCGGTATTTCCGTCTCTGATCCGGTATGCAAAGAGTCTGAAGCCGGAACAGAGGACTCATTTTCACTGGAATATCCAAATCGGAGGGAGGCATCCGCAGCTTTGGCAGCTTTTCGGGAAGCCTCTTTGGAAAGAACCGCATCCCGGCCGGGATCAAGAATCAGAATAACAATGATTCCGCAGAGAGCCAGGACAATGACCAGGGAAAGAATCACGATCAGACCGGTTTTCTTTTTCATGAAAATCACCTCGTTTATGATGAATGATCAAATGGAACGAATCGATCGATTCGTGAAATTAAGAATAGTTTACTATAGGAGCTCCAATCTGTCATGTGGTTTCTATGAAAAAAAAACGAAAGAGTTTCTTAAGCTGGAAATATAAAGCTACAGGGGACGGGAGAAGGAAATAATTTGACAGACCAGCCAAAAACAAGCATAATAGAACCAGCAAACCCACAAGATGAGCGAAAGGACGATGCGATATGGCAAACAGAGAGGGATTATGTCCGAAATGCCGGGGGGAACTCAGTATTCCGGAAAATCTGGAGCGCTTTTCCTGTATGTACTGCGGTGCGGTGCTGACAAAGGAGGAGCTGGTTCCGAAACTGAAGATGCGGGAGAAGAGTCCGTTGGACGATATGCTCCAGCAGTTTTACGAAACGGGAAATGAGAAGACTGAGGCGCTGATCGGGCAGATGCTGGATCTGGATGAATATAATCCGAAGGCCAATGAGATCTTTGTACGGCTTCATTTTAATGAGATCTTTTTTAATCATACGGATGCCATGAAATATTTTAAGCGCAGCGATTATGTGAAGTATTTTGAGGATTACCGGATCAAAAACCGTACCGTACTGGAATACCTGGAGCGGTATGCGGCGGTCATGCCGGATCGCGGCGAGGCATTCTTAAAGGAACTGTCCAAGGGACTGGTGAAAGCCATCGACGAGGCTGTGGCGGGAGATAAAACACTGCGGTCCCGGACAGCCAGGGGTCTCAAGGAAGATGAATATAAGATGATCTTGGCGATCTTTGTGATTCCCATGGTGCAGGAGCAGAAGCTTTCCGTTGGTGAACCGCTGGCGGACTGCCTGGTGGAGGCATGGGTAAGCGCACATCCCAGGTCGCGGATCACGAAAGGCCGCTATGAGGACATGGTTTCCGGCTTCAAAAAAGGAAAGCTCTGCTTTATCACAACGGCGGTCTGCGAGTCCTTCGGAAAGCCGGATAACTGCTATGAGCTGGAGCGCTTCCGGGCGTTCCGGGATCAGTGTATGATGAAGACGGAACGGGGGCGGGAGCTGGTGGAGGAATATTATAACATTGCACCGGCCATTGTGACCTGTATCGGAATGGAAGAAAAGCCGGAGCAGGTCTATGCTTCCATCTGGAAAACCTGGCTGTCTCCCTGCCTTTCCGATCTGGAGGCGGGACGGCTGACTGCCTGCGGCGATCGGTATGAGGAGATGGTGCGGACCCTGGAAAAACGGTATCTGATTTGAAGATCAGACAGAAGCGTAAAGGATCTTAATGGAGTGAGGTATCATAAACCCGGTCTTCATATTCACTGAGGACAAGGGAAATGCTCAGATTTCCGTTACGGCAGCGGAGCTTGTCGAGAAATTCCTTCTGACTCGTTCCGGCTTTCAGACGAATCCGGTAAACCAGCTCGAACAGTGTTCCGAATTCCGTGGTGCGGATTCGTTTCAGGGTGCTTGCGCTGGTGTATTCCTTCAGAAGATTATCGAACAGTCCTTCATAATTCAGATCCTCCGGGATCGCGATCTTTAAGGTTATGGCCTCGTCTTTCGGATTTCCAAAATGGGATTTTTCCAGTACGATCATGGCCAGGCAGAGAATCACGGCGAAGAGAAGAGCGTAGGTAAGGAAACCCATGCCGGAGGCAAGTCCCACCGCTACGGTGAAAAATACATAGGCTACATCCTTCGGGTCTCCGGGGGCGCTTCGGAACCGTACCAGAGAAAAGGCTCCGGCCAGGGAGAATGCCCGTGCCACGTTGCTGCCAACCAGTAAGATAATGGTGGCGATGATGGCCGGAAGCATGATCAGGGTAGTGGCAAAGGAGGAGGCGTAGCCGGATTCCTTATGGGTATAGATGTAAACCAGGCTGATGAGAAGCCCCATAATGAGAGCACTTCCCAGGATCGCCAGGGTGGAATAAAGGGTCAGGCTGTCGCCTGCAACGGATGAGAAAATGTAATTCATAAGTCATATCCTTTCTGAAAGTTGACTACGATTGTGTCCATAAGTTCATGGAGGAGAAATAAATTTTCAGCCTACGCGCTGTATTTCACTTTTCGTACAGATCATGGTTTTATACATGGTTCCGTATTTGGAAAAGCTGACCGGTTTGATGGACAGAGACGTGAGGGCGTTTGCCAGCCACAGAGGAGCGGCCCCGGTGATTTTTACTTCCATGAGGAAGGTATCCGGCGGAAGAAGAGACACCGGGGAAGAAACGTCCTGCTTGCGGCAGAAATCAGAAGCGCTGGAGAGGTAGTGTAATTTATTTTGTGTAAACCTCTCAGATTGATGAAAAAATCTAGGTCATAAAGATATGAGTTCAAAATGTTCAGGGGCTGAATGGCAGATTCTGCTGTTCAGC
>NZ_JBQKGG010000027.1:0-12481 GCF_052118925.1 Candidatus Paralachnospira sp. LCP21S3_A2 | reverse complement strand
ACCTCTCTGTTCAATAAGATTTTACTAACCTGCCAGTCAGTAGTCTCATTGTACTCTGAGGTATTTTCAATTTTCAACATCCACGTTTTTTATTATACAGGAAGCTCCTTTCTCGTATTATAACAGACGACGCATGTTATGTAAACAAATCTGTGAGCCCTGATTGCCTTAATTTCCATGCCCGCTCGATTCCGCTTTGCTCCATCTCGCTGGACGGCTGGCACCCCCTCTACGCCTGATCTACTCGCCATGCCCGCTCGATTCCGCTTTGCTCCATCTCGCTGGACGGCTGGCGCCCCCTCTATGCCTGATCTACTCGCCATGCCCGCTCGATTCCGCCTTGCTCCATCTCGCTGGACGGCTGGCGCCCCCTCTACGCCTGATCTACTCGCCATGCCCGCTCGATTCCGCTTTGCTCCATCTCGCTGGACGGCTAGCGCCGTATAAAATGGCAAAAATAAACGCCCGGCCAAGTAAACTTGCCGAACGTTTATTTTACCATTTTGCATGGCTTGTAGCTTAGCCAAAGTATCTCTTTAACAGGCCTTCGAAGGCTTTGCCGTGGCGAGCCTCGTCACGAGCCATTTCATAAGATGCTTCGCTTCGCTCGCATCTTCGTAAGGCTTGATATTTCAGCGTTTTTCGTATTCAGATTAGGACACCATGTGTCCCGCTCCAAAAGGATAATAGCATAGAAAAAAGTGTCCCGCAAGTGTCTTAAGGAGGAAAACACATGGCGGAACACTATAACATGGGCGTATATCAGTTGGAAAACGGAAACTGGGCGTGGCGATTCACAAGAACGATTGACGGAAAGCGCGTCAACAGAAAAGGTACAAAAGACGCAGACGGCAATGTGCTGAAAAGCCAGAAGGCGGCAATCAGAGCAAGGCAGCTTGCCATGATAGACTTTGAAGCGAAGCTGAATGAGAAGCCGAAACACCGCATGACCGTGCAGGAGGTTTACGAAGAATACTGTGAGCATGGGCGGAGCGGGAAAGCCTATACCACCATCCAGAAGCAGGATAGCTTGTGGCGGAATCATATTTCAGAGCGGTTCGGGCAGCGGTATATAGATGGTATCTCGGTCGCTGAAATCAATGATTATCTGACGGAACTGTACTATGTTGAGGGGCGCGCGTATAAGTATGTGGAAGGCTTTCTGAAAATGTTCTATCTGATATTCGGACAGGCATACTCCCGCGGCTATCTGGAACTGGACACCTACAATAAACTATGCATGACAAAGGATGTACGCATTCAAATGCCGAAAATGAAGGTGGATGAAGAAACCGACATCATCGCCTATGATACAGAGCAAGTCCAGAAGTTAGATGAATATTTCATGGGGACAAATGCAGAAACCGCCTATATGCTTGGAAGGTATTGCGGATTGCGAATCAATGAATGCTACGGACTCAAATGGTGCAATGTGGATTTGGAGAATGGCTGCATCATTATCGACCGACAGATGCAGTATCAGAATGGCTTGATTAAACTGGTATCGCTAAAAACACGCAACGCACGCAGGACGGTCTACATGAGCCAGAAGCTAAAGGAATACTTCATAGAACTGGCGCGCAGGCGTGAGGCGGATATAAAATTATACGGCGCGCAGAGGGAGCAGAATCAAACCTTTATAAAAGATGTAGACGGCAGCTGCCTCTCGTCCCTTCAACTTGTAAACACTTTGCCGAACGGCAAGATACAGACCGTCAATTCAATGAAGTATCATTCCCGCACAATCAAGTCTGCTCTTGGTATAGACTTCAAATTCCATCATCTCCGCCACACTTACGGCACACGCCTCGCGGAAATGAATACACCGACACACATACTTTGCAATCAGATGGGACACGCAAGCGGAAAGGTCACAGAGCGGTATTATCTGGCTGTTTCTAAGTCGGGCATAGAAATCCTTGCCAATAATCTGAACGCGTTGTAATAGCGAATGACGGACGCAGCGAAAGCAACGGAAATAAACGACCCGCGGGAAATCTTCTCCCGCGGGCTTGCTATATCTTAGAAATAAAAATTTCCGTGTTTAATTGGTATAGTTTCAGAGGTGGGAAGATAATAGCCTTCTGCTTGTCTCATGCGCTCCTCCTGCTCCTCTAATTTTCTAATATTTGTCAAATCATCTTCTGATAGAGTATTATCTATTTCTATATCCTCTGACAATACATCATCGTCGGCAAAGCTGATAGGCTTTCCGTCTGTTGGATAATTTTCAAAATTGTGTCCGTCTGCTAACTCACTACTTTTACTATCTCGACCGCTGCCCGCTCTTGGTACTTCATAGAAATCATAAGTATTGCCATGAGAAGGAACAAGATAGCCTTTATCCTCTAAGCGGTGAAACTGGTCATGGAAGGTTGAACGAGCCATGCCGATTGCCTGTCTGATGGCAGCGGGCGACAAGGCAATCTGATAGTTGTTGGCATTAGATGCCAGATACAGATAAAGCAGCGTGGCGTGCGCTCCTAAGTCACGCGCCGCAGCCATCCAGTTTTCATTCTGTATGCCTAAAAAGTCTGACGACACGCGCTCTCTGTGGATGTTTACTAATCTCTGGTTAGGGTATGTTACTGTTGGCATGGCATCCTCCTTAATTTCCAATATCGTTGAGCAGGTCGCGCAGCTCTCTTAAGGCTTTATCCTCAAGCTGAATGGACACGCGGGACATGACATCCTCTGTGATTTCCTTCTTCATCTGTTCCATTTCTCTTTGATGATTCATCTCATCAATTTTCATGCTATTCATGTACATCATATTCAGCGTTGCCTGCATCTTTTTATCCATGCCGCTGATAAAATAGTTGAACATATAGTCCTTCTGGACATTCTTCATGCGGGTATCTCCTTTATCACAAAATTTATTTTCGGAAAGCATTTTTTATTTACTTTCTATATATATTTTATCAAAATTTTTTATGAGAATCAAAAAACGACCGCTTGAGCGGGGGACAGGGGATGTATTATGGGAAATAAATTTTTCTGCATTTGGCAGCGGGATTTGCGTGGACAACCGCGACACCATGAGAATACATGTATTTGTCGTTATCGCTTCCGTATTTGAATGAAATATAATGATTTTGCATGCGTCCGCAAGAGAATACAGTCGTTTTCGCTAATTATTTATGCATTCCGTTTGTTTGCACGAAATACGAATGCAAATTACATGTATTTTGCTGAAATTTGACGAATTGCAAGTTTTTGCAACAAATTTCGGCAAAACTCTTGACAATATATATATATATATATATATATAATGGATGTACGAATTTGCTTTGCGGCAGATTTCGTACATTTTTTGTTTTAAGGAGGAAAAACGCATGCGTATCGTAATCGACACCGACAAGAAAACAGTTACAGTTCCTTGGAACTATGCCGCAAAACTGGAAGAGATGAATCGTATCATCAAGGACGGCGGCGGTGACAAACAGTATACTTTCAGCAGCTATCTCAAAGAGATTTGGGCTATCTGCATGGAGAATACAGACAAGAGCTTAATTGTTGCCGACAAGCCTGCCCGCGCTAAGAAGTAATGGGCGCGCCGCGTGTAACGCCGCAGGAGATTGTAGAAATGCATCATCTTTATGCGGAACTTGGAAACTATGCGGCTGTTGGTCGCAAAATCGGACGCAGCGGCTCGACCGTTGCAAAATACATTAAAATGAAAGGTACTCCCGACATTGTGAAGCACACCTTCAAGGAAATTGTGCGGGGGTAAATGGTGAAGTTATGAAGAGGATTATTTCTGTTGTTTTAGTGCTGATTATGACCATGTCATTGGTAGCTTGTGGCGGAAAAACAAGCAGTTCAACAAAAACGGAAAAGGACTATACTCCTACATATGAATCGGTAGTTGAAGGAATTAAGAACGAATTCAAAGACCCCGATTCTGTTCAATTATCAGATGCTAGTTACGCAGATGTTAAAGACGCTGAAAACGAATGGTTAATTATAGGAACTGTCCGAGCTAAAAATAGTTTCGGCGGTTATGGTGACCCACAAGCATATGTCATAAGCTGCAAAGGAAGCACTTATAAAATCGTTGAAGAATTTAACGATGCATCCTATATGGACAATAAATATTTTGTTGACCATGGGTGTAATGCCGCAATGTCTTTAAAACACGCTGAATAAAATTTGTATTCATGCTGCATTGATATATGGAGCGGGGCGCGAGTCCCGCTCTTCTTTTCACTATTCGCAAAGGTACACCTTTACAAACACGCAAAAACACTGCACTTTTCTGTTCATTTATTACACAAAATTATTTGCGAATATATTCGTATAATACATTGACATTTACGAACACCTTTGATATAATACGAACATAAAGAACAAGGGGGACGCGCCACATGGACAGCCGCACATATTACTACGCAAGAGTATCAAGTAAAGACCAGAACTTAGACCGCCAGATTTCTGCTTTCAAGGCTCTTGGAGCAACAGAAAGAGAAATCATCACCGACAAGGAAAGCGGCAAGGATTTGGACAGAGCGGGCTATCAGGCATTAAAGAAGGCTATCTTACGGCGCGGGGACACCTTGGTTATTAAATCTCTTGATAGACTTTCCCGAAACAAGGCAGACATTCATAACGAGCTTCGTTACTTCAAAGAGAACGGCATCCGCCTTAAGGTTATCGACCTTCCTACCACAATGATGGATTTGCCAGAGGGTCAAGAGTGGGTTTTTGAGATGGTAAACAACATCTTGATTGAAGTTCTCGGAACGATTGCCGAACAGGAACGCGCAACTATCAAGCAGAGACAGGCGGAAGGAATTGCCGCAGCGAAGGAACAAGGAAAGAAACTTGGTCGTCCCGCGCTCACATTCCCCGCAAATTGGGATAAGGTTTATGCCTCTTGGAAAGCGGGAGAAATTACCGCAAAGAAGGCAATGGAACTTACCGATACAAAGAGAACGAGCTTCTACAAGCTCGTCTCTCTGATGGATGAAGAGTAACTAAAAATAAGGGACACTTTTTTCAAAGACACATTTACTCCTATCTGAATATCTTAAAACGGCAGCGGGACACCCGAAGGACACAAGCAAAAAATAAGAGGAGAAGGATTTCTCCCTCTCCTCTTGGAAAGCCTTGATTTATAAGGTTTGATTAGCCAAAGTATCTCTTTAACAGGCCTTCGAAGGCTTTGCCGTGTCTAGCCTCGTCTCTTGCCATTTCATGAACAGTGTCATGGATTGCATCGAGGTTTGCAGCCTTTGCTCTCTTGGCGAGATCAGTCTTGCCTGCGGTTGCGCCGTTCTCAGCTTCTACACGAAGCTCCAGGTTCTTCTTTGTGCTGTCGGTTACTACTTCACCGAGAAGCTCAGCAAACTTTGCTGCGTGCTCTGCTTCTTCATAAGCAGCTTTCTCATAGTACATTCCGATTTCGGGATATCCTTCTCTATGAGCAACTCTTGCCATTGCCAGATACATACCAACCTCGGAGCACTCACCGTTAAAGTTTGCTCTCAGGTCTTCCATGATATCCTCGCTCGCGCCCTGTGCAACGCCTACTACATGTTCTGCAGCCCAGGTCTTCTCGCCTGCCTGCTCAGTAAACTTGCTTGCGGGTGCTCCACACTGGGGACATTTCTCAGGTGCTGTTTCGCCTTCCCATACATAACCGCATACACTACAAACAAATTTCTTCATATCAATTTCTCCTTTTCTTTAAAAACACAATGGTTATTAGTTCTTTTTATATAACAGTAATGATTACTGTTATTATTTTTATATCACACGGCCTCATTCTTGTCAAGACTTTTTCTCATCTTTTCTTCACATTCCCCGCATCGGCCATAGAATACCGCCGTGTGGCCGGAAATAGAACCGTCAAATCCTTCCGCCGCCATGGCCTCCAGATTTTCCAATGGCTTCATCTCAATATCCTTCACTGCTCCGCAATCCCGGCATACAAAATGATAATGAGGATCTGCATTTGGATCAAAATGATCAACACCATCTCCGCAGCTTATTGTCTGGATTTCTCCCACAGATGCCAGCAAGGAAAGATTCCGATATACTGTTCCCAGACTGATATTGGGATATTCTTTACGGATGTTCATATATACCGCATCGGCCGTAGGATGGTCTTTCCTGGTCGAGAGGAAATTCTTAATACTTTCCCTCTGGCGACTGTATTTCATCGTTTTCATAGGCCCTCCTTATCTTTAAGAATGATAATGATTACTATTTTCATTATATCTTATTTCACGTTTCTGTCAAGCCTATATTTTCCGCTTTTGCCTTATGTCGATCTTTTCCGCTTTTTGCCTTATGGAGCAAAGCTGTATCCCCACTCAAAATAGCCGTACAGTCTCTTCCAGATGTCCGGTTACAACCGGGTGGATCGTCCGATCCACCAAGATTGCCGGAAGATCTACACCGATTTTATTCTGCAGTGTATCCATCAGACCGGTTTTCAGCGTATCCTGCAGCAAAGAATCCAGTCCTTCCGTGATCATCCTGCTGCCCGGCGTCTCGTCCCACCGCATTTCCAAATCCTGATATCCATTTCGGAAACAACACTTCACCGTCCGCCGCACAGCCTCCTCCAGAAATGCCAGATTAAGCTTCAAAACCGGCGATCCGTCTTCATCGCAGGTTATCTCGCCTTTCCCACCAAGAAGATACGGCTCCTCATGAAACAGACAAACCGTCTCTGCTGCCCGGCTGAAACCCACCTCGATCCGGTGCATGTGCTCCCCTTCTTCCAAAAGCAGGAAGAACCTCCCATCCTCAAAAGCAAAGCCTGCACTGCCGATCCCGTCAGTATAATTATTATGAAAAACCTGAAATACCAGCGGGCAGAGCCCCACATGCTTCTCATTGAGCTGATATCTTTTTCCGTTCAGGGCTTTCATGAACCGCTCCCGGAATAAAAATTCCGGCTCCCCGGCACTCCCCTTTCTTCTCCAGCTGTGAAGCTTCGCCCTGTCTGTCCGTTTCAGCAGTTTCTTTTTTGTGGTTCCGAACCGTTCCAACACTGATTCTGTATCCCGAAGCTTCCGAAGGGCCGCCGGATCCTCAGGGAGAATCTCCTCCGGTTCAAAATCCACCTCAAAATATCGCCTTACAATGTCCAGCAGCACGCAGTTCTGGAACAGCTCATCACTTCCCGCATTAGTTGCAATTACAAGATCCAGATCGGGATACCCCACCACATTCTGCCCCAGCATACCGTTAAAGGTAAAGCTGCCGGGTCTCCCTCCGAGCCAGACCTGATAGCCATAGCCATAAGGTCCCATGTTTTCCGGTGTATCCTCCTGATGACTGGTCGCTGCCTCCACCCAGCACTCCGGAAGAAGCTGCTGCCCCTCCCAGTTTCCTTTCCGGAGATAAAGCTGTCCAAGCTTCGCGGCATCCTCTGTTGTCAAAAACAGTCCCCAGCCGCCCTTATTAATCCCCATGGGACATGTTTCCCAGTATACCTGATGAATGCCCAATGGCTCCCAGAGCCTCGGTCTCAGATATTCTACCATGGGCTCTCCGGTGATCTTCGTCACGATCGCTGAAAGAATATAGGTATTCATGCTGTTGTACTCAAAGGTTTTTCCCGGTTTTCCTCTGGTAGAGGCCAGAAGATAGCTGGTTACCCAGTCATCACCTGAAACGATTCCCGTCTCATTAAACGTCACACCGGTCGTCATAGTCAGCAGATGCTCCACGGTCAGACTTTTCTGATGACCACCGGTAAACAGAAGCTTTTTATCCAGAATCGGATAAATCTTGTCCTCCAGAGAAAGCTTTCCCTCCGCGATCAGCATGCCAATAGCCATGCCTGTAATACTTTTACACATGGAATAGGATGTATGCCACACATCTCGCCGATACGGTGCCCGGTCCGCCTGCGCGATCACCTTTCCATGACGCAGAACGATCACATGATGCAGATCAGTCCGCTCATCTTCCGCCAGCTCCTCGAAAAACGCTGCCAGATGACGGGAGGAAACGCCCTGTGACTCCGGCGTACACCGCTCCAGATGCTCCGACTCTTCCCCGCCGACTGCCGTCTTTTCCGGCCGATACGTTACGCGGCTGATATGATCCGTATTCCCCTTTATGAGATTTTTCAAAAGCTCCGCCACTGCCAGATGATCCCTCAGCATAGTTCCTCCTCCTTTACTTTTTCTCTATTATAAAGTATTTTTCCCCAATTTCCATTAACATTTCATTAAAAATCCAACACAGCGGCAATCCTCCCTCCCCTCAGTGCATTCCCTAAGAGCTTTTCACCGATTGCTTTTTCCTATTTTTTTATTTCATAGGACGAACTTTCCTCTGAAATGGAAAAGAACCCTGCTGCCGAAAATGCTCCGGCCAGTCAGAGTTCTTTTTTCAGGTCGGCATTTCAGCCTCCTGCTTCCTGTTTTATTTTTATGCCGCGGATTTACTGTTCTTTCTTTTTCATCAGAACCGTCACTCCTGCCGCTGCCGCACCAGCTGCTGCCAGAAGGCTGATCCACAGGAATAATCCCGTGTTATCCCCGGTAGCAACACCTTTTCCTGCTCCGACAGCAGTTCCGCTTCCGTTATTGCCTGTTCCATTTCCTTTGCCACTTACAGCTGCTCCTGCCTTTGTCGGCTCCTGAGATGCTTTTGTGGGTTCTGCTGTGGTGGATTCTTTCACAGAAGGATCTGTTGCGGCTGTAGACTCTGTCGGATTGCTAGAAGGCTCTGTCGGCTCTGTGGAAGGCTCTGTCGGCTCAGCAGAGGGCTCTGTCGGCTCTGTGGAAGGCTCATCCTTCTTTCTGAGAATTTCAAAACTGTCCACCACACTCATATCGGTGGAACGATAGGTCGTGATCTTGAAGGAAGTGCCTGTTACTTCAATGTTGGAGATATTCGGAATGTTCTCCTGGTTCTTCACTGCCGCATATGCAAACTCCGAATCCTTGATCCTATAGAACTTGCTGCCACTGGCAGAATTCACGGTCACATAAAGGATTCCGTCCGGATTTGTCACGCTGGACTCCACCTGCTCGGTTACGACAGGGGTCAGTCCGTCCATCATATAGCTTCTGGTATATACATGGTCATGTCCCATCAGCACTACATCGATATCCAGCTCCTTGAATACCGGTGCCAGAGCTTCTCTTCTCTGAAGAATGTCCTTGTCATATGCATGGCTTGCAACACTGTAGATGGAATGATGGAATACGACCACCTTCCAGTCCACATTGGGATTAGCATCGATTGCCTGCTTCATAAATGCCCGATGCTCTGCGGTGCTGAGATTATTAGAATTTAAATTCATGAACAGTACATTATTGTAAACATACCAGTAATCGCTTCCCGCATTGGTCTTTCCGTACGCAGACACATTCGGGTTGTTAAAATGCTCACTGTATGCTGCGTTGGAGGAATCATGATTTCCGACAACAGTTGCCGTTGTCATGTTATATAACTCTGCGTGCTCCAGATATCCATCATACTGTGCTTCATTGTTCGCGGTATTAACCTGGTCACCGGCGCTGATCAGAAACGCCGCATTGGGAAATGCTGCCGCTGCATTCTTTAATGTCACACCCCAGCCGTTTGTATCATTTGACGCGTTTCCGCTGGCACCGATCTGCGGATCACCTGCAAGCAGGAAGCTGAACGCACCTGTTCCAGTGGTCTTAAAGGTATAAGGAGCAGAAACCGTAGTTCCGTTTACAAGACGGTATACATACGTTGTCTCCTTCTGCAGCCCCGATAAAGTCGCACGGAAGCTGTAGTATCCGCTTTTATTGGAGGCTGCGGTCATGATTGCCGGAACCTCAGTATAATCTGCTGGGAATTCGTTTCCGGATGCGACTGCATACTGAACAGAGGCCGCATCTGTGCTGTCTGAATACCAGGTCAGATTTCTTGATGCTCCCGATGCACCTACCGTAAGCGATACGGAGCCCTGAGCCGCTGCCTTTGTTTCACTGCCGCCGTTTTCTCCGGGATTTTCCGAACCTCCGGTCTCTGCCGGTGTCTTTGTCTCCAGCTTCAGGGAGCTCATCTCAAAGAAAATATCGGAGCTGCTGGGACGGCCCTGATGGATCTCCACACAAAGCACATTGCTTCCATTTTTCACCAGTGCTGCGTCTGCCTGGATTTCACCGGTCTTGGGATCTCCGGCATTGGAGCCGCCGTAACCGTTTGCATCAAAGCTTCCGTCATCAAAGCCTGCGATCTTTGTTCCGTTCAGGTATACAACTGCCGCATCATCATATTTCAGCGCGCCCTTTAATACCTGGTCTGCCGCCGCAGCTGTCCCCTGGAAGGTTGTCCGGAAATAGAACACCGGAATATCATCTCCGTCCGTTCCGTTAATGTATTGGTTCAGCAGTACATTGGGAATACAGCCGCCGCCAAGATCTGCAATAGCCCCGCTCTTCGCACCGAAGCTTTTTGTTCCGGTCTTCCAGTTCTCTGTGGAAAAGCTTTCGCTCATCCAGCCGTCAGCCGGCTTTGTATTATCGTCCAGATAGCTCCAGACTGTGTTTTCATTGACATAAACCGTTTCTCCTGCCGCCTCAGCAGTCTTTCCCGAAGTCAGCGTCGCTGCTCCGCCCGCAAATGTCATTACCCCGACTAACAGCGCCGCGAGACATTGTTTCCATTTCTTCATACTATTTCTCCTTTTTGTCCTGCTTGTTTAAAAGCATGTTCTTTTTCCGGTTCAGGTTTTTCCGAACCTTTATTTAAATGACCATACCCAACCGCGCAGACTGCCGCGCTGATCGGTACGGTCAGAACAACCGCCATACTTCCCGCAATTCCCTGTGCCGCCTCCAGCGTCAGGAAATTCGAAGACATCAGCTGATTATACTGAACTCCATAAGAGATCAAAACCATTAACGTTGCCAGCGAAGAACCGGCAAAAGCCAGGATCAACGTATTTGTCATCGTGCCGATCATATCCCGTCCAATATTCATGCCGGACCGGAACAGCTCTGTCCGTCCCATCTCCGGATTCAGCCCGGAAATTTCTCCCAGAGACGCTCCCATGGAAACTGCCACATCCATGACTGCTCCCAGCGCCGATACCATCACTCCGGAAAGAAGGACATCTCCCAGCCGAAGTCCCGTTACCTGAGCGATCAGTACCAGATCCTCCGCTGCATCAAGATTGCAGCCGGTAATATGAAGAATCGCCATAAAAATCCAATATACCACTCCCGCCGACACACCACCTAAAACAGCACTGATCAGATTTAACAGCGTTTTTTTCTGTAATCCCCCAATGCAAAAGCAGGTTACCGCACAGGAGGCCGTCACCGTGATAACGGTCAGCAAAAATCCATTCTGTCCTTCATACAGCCCCGGCAAAAGATATCCCGCCACCATCAGGATCGTAAACACCAGCCCAATGCAGCTCATAAGTCCCCGTTTTTTTCCAATCAGCACTACCAGAAGCAGGAACGCCGCTGCAATGAGCCGGATTCCACTGCTCCGGTCATAATTATAGATTGTATAATACGGTTCCGCCTGTTCCGGCTCATCCGCACAGACAACTACACGGCTGCCCTTTGTTACCTTTACCAGATGCTGTGCCGTGATATAATTTTCAATCTCCAGGATTTCTCCCTTATGATCTCCTTCACTTAACCGAACCTGAACCTTCTGATACCCGGCTGCATATTCCGCCGCCGCTCCGGAAACCTCACTGTTTTCTTCCAGAATTTCCGTAACCGTTCCCTTTATATAACTGGTTGTTTCTGTATTGAATCGCTGATACACATATGTCTGTGTTTTCATCCTCCAGACCAACAGCCCCATGAACACAAAAATAATAAAAAACATGCCTGCGGACAAAAGACCACGCTTTGATTGAATCCGTCTAAACAAATTTACACCTCTGAACATAGTTTCTTTTCTGCATAAAAAAAGATAACACAGATGACCCTTGCCGCTCTATCATGGTTCTCCATGATAAATCTCAAGTTTCATCTGTGTTTCTGATTTTTGTGTAAATTTTATATTGTACAATCCCTGCTGTATGCAGTGCGATTCCCCGCAGAACGATCTTATTTCACAGAATAATAAGTTTTATGAAACAAAAGCTCTCAGATTTTCATCTGAGAGCTTAGAGGCGACAGCCGGATTTGAACCGGCGATAGAGGTGTTGCAGACCTTTGCCTTACCACTTGGCTATGTCGCCATATTTAATTAGTGACTCCAAGGGGATTTGAACCCCTGTTACCGCCGTGAAAGGGCGGTGTCTTAACCGCTTGACCATGGAGCCTTATTTTCTTTCAAAACTCCGTGGAGCTTTTATCGCTCCCCGAGTAGGGCTCGAACCTACAACAACTCGGTTAACAGCCGAGTGCTCTACCATTGAGCTATCGAGGATCATTCACAAGGCCAGGATACCCAACCGATATTCCTATACCTTCAAAACTACACATTGTCCAACATCATTTCATTCCCAAAACTCCTAAACCACCTGGATAAGCCCTCGACCGATTAGTAACAGTCAGCTCCACAC
>NZ_JBQKGG010000026.1:0-13843 GCF_052118925.1 Candidatus Paralachnospira sp. LCP21S3_A2 | reverse complement strand
TTTTCCTTTGTCTCGCCATAAAAATATCCTCCTGGATTAATATTTATTTTAACATCAATCCGAGAGGATATATACTCTATTATGAGTTTACACAAAATTCATTACAGTCTCAATTCTGGAGTTTCGTGTGGTCCATCTGTAATTGGCATAGACAATGCATACAATGTCTTTCCTACATTCCAGTCTTCTGGTATCTCCCCAATCCATTCCACTCCGCTATCCTTCATCTCTCTCATAGGTCAAACACCTCCTCAAGACTTCCGGACAGTTCTGTCTCCAAATCCATAATCTCTGCCATTATCTCTGCTGATGGTCTTGGAGCTTCATACTTATAGAAATATCTTGTAAATGGAATCTCATATCCCACCTTTGACTTTTTCTCATCAATCCATGCATCCGGTGCAAATGGAAGTACTTCTCTTTCAAAGTACTCTTTGATATCCTCTTTTAACGGAACATTTTCCGTATCACGAAGACTCGTATCCGGCTGTTTCTTTCCCTTTTTCAACACCAGATTACCTTCTTCATCACGGAGCGGTCTTTCTACTGTAATCTTGGTATAACCAAAATCCTCGTTATCATAAATCTGGCTGATTTCACTCTCTTTAAAATCACCATAAATCTTTGTAATCTCAGCGATATCCTCCTCAGATATATCATTTCGCTTATTTCCCAATGCCTTTCTTCTCTTCACATACATCTCATTAGCATTGATTAGCTGTACTTTACCTTCTCTGACTGTACCGGCCTTTTTATTTGACAATACCCAGATATAGGTTGCAATTCCTGTGTTGTAAAAAATATCATTGGGTAAAGCAATGATTGCCTCCAGCAGATCATTTTCGAGAATATATCTTCTGATTTCAGAAGGTCCGCTTCCCGCATCTCCTGTAAAAAGTGGCGAGCCATTATGAATGATTGCAATTCTGCTTCCACCCTTATCAATGTCTTTCATCTTTGATATTGCTGTCATAAGAAAGAGCATCTGTCCGTCACTTGCCGCCGGAAGTCCTGCTCCAAATCTTCCTCCGAAGCCAAGCTTTGCCTCTTCCTCTACTTTCGCCTTTTCATTCTTCCACTCACGTCCAAAAGGTGGATTTGAAAGGATATAGTCAAAGGTACTGCCAGCAAACTGGTCATCCGATAATGTGTTGCCATCCTTGATATAATCCGCATTGTTCCCCTTAATCAGCATATCCGCCTTACAGATTGCAAATGTCTGGTCGTTGATTTCCTGTCCGAAGGATACAAGCTCTGTAGAAGCATTCAGACTATGTAAATATTCCTCTGCAACAGAAAGCATACCTCCGGTTCCACATGCCGGGTCATAAATTGTCTTTGCTACATTATTGCCAGAAAGAATATCATTATCATCATAGAAGAGAATATTAACCATAAGCTGGATAACTTCTCTTGGAGTATAATGCTGCCCCGCATCTTCATTATGAGACTCGGAGAATCTTCTGATAATCTCTTCAAAGATATATCCCATTTCAAGGTTAGAGATTTCATTCGGATGAAGATTTCCTCTATCTGTTGTATATTCCTTTAAAACAATATAGAGAATTCCCTTATTTGCCATAGTGGTGATGTGACCATCAAACTTGAACTTCTCAAGGATGTCCTGCACATTTTCTGAGAATCCATTCAAATAATCTCTGAAATTCTCTTCAATGTGATCAGGATCATCCATAAGCCTCTCAAATGTATATTTGCTGGTGTTATAAAAATCTTTTTCTGCTGCCTTACGAAGTAAAACATCCTTCATCGGAAGATTTTTTACTTCCTCATATTTCTGCAAAACTGCATCCTTTGTATCGGAAAGAATACAGTCAAAACGTCTGATTACTGTAAGCGGTAATATAACATCTCCATATTCATGTGGTTTATATACTCCGGTCAGCTTATCTGCTATTGCCCATATCAGGTCTGCTTTCTGATCTATTTTTGCACTTCTCGTAGCCATTTCATTTTCCTCCATAAGGTAATTTACTTTTCTTCTTCATCCGGTACATAGTCAACCAAATCTCCAAAGTTACAATCCAGCTCTTTGCAGATTTTTTCCAGAACAGATAGTTTAACTGACTCGCAGTTTGTCATCTTTGCTATTGTACTGGAACTAAGACCAGTCTTGGCACACAAATCTCCCTTTTTCATATTGTTATCAATCAGTAGTTTCCACAATCCATTATAACTAATTGCCATATGTATTTCCTCTCTCTAACAATTGTCGTAATCTAATACCATCATTGTAAGTATAGCACACAAATTGCGAATATGCAATTTGCATTTGCAAATATCAAATGCTATTTTCTAAAGAAAAAAGGAACCAAGGCAGAATACTTCTATCTTGATTCCTATTTTATATCATTTAATGTCCAAAAAACGGGACTTGGCACAATTTACTTCCATATTGCAAATATTATTTGCACTTTTCAAGTGCCTCAGACAATACCTGAGCCTGTTCATATGTATCTACTTCTATTTGACAACTACCTTCAGTTATTGCACACATTACCCTTGGATTTGCAATCATTTCATCATTCAAATAAATACCTATCGTATTTCCAATATTATTTGTAGTAATATCTGCAAATGTTTTCGTTGATTCATCATCAAACTCTATTTGTACTACTGCCTTCTTGATTCCGTCGCCATTATCAACCATTGTTGCTTCTGCCGATTTTATTCCACCAGTCATAAGTATATTCCCATCACTATCCCGTAATGTGAATACATTTGTCTCTTGTTTCCCTGATGGCTGATCATTACTGACATTTTCTTCTATAGTATTTGAACCTTTTTGAAACCATGCTTCACCATGATATCCTTGATATGCACCGATTGCACTATTTATTATTGTCAACACAAGACATATAATACCTAATACAATACCCACTATTGACATTCCTTTACTACTTTTCTTTAATCCTATTATTCCAAGTACCAAAGCTATAATTCCAACTGGTAATCCAATTATTGGAATAATCCATGCTAATACTCCCACTATACCAAGCACAAGTGCTGCTACTCCAAATCCAGGCTTACGAGATTTGTTAATATCCGGTACTGCATAATTAATTTGATTCTGTAATGGTGCCCCACAGCCTGAGCAGAATGTTGAACTATCATCCATTTGTTTACCACATTTTGAACAATACACTATGTCTATTTCCTCCAATTCAATCTTACTATATGAGATTATTCACCAATATCAAAAACCATAAATATAAGTAAATTATATCATAAATGACATCCCCATTCCACCAAAAAAAGACGTACCACCATTTCTGATGATACGTCCTCACTACTATCTGGCTTTATCTCCCCTTACCTTCGGTGCTTCCTCATGTGCCGCTTCCTGCTTCACCTCATCCGCACCTCTAGCCTCAAATGCATCTGCATTATACTGATACTCCTGCGGCTCAGCGACCATTGGAGAGTATACAACCTCTGCTTCCACTCTCTCTGCTTCAGCTCTCTCCGGCTCTGTCTGCTCCTGCTTCTTCATATTCTCCATACCCTTTTCCTTATAAAGCTTCACATTCATAGCCAAATTATCCAGCTTATCAATAGATGCATCCAAATGAAGTTCCATTGATACAAGCATCTTTTTCACTGCTTTCATCGGAGCAAGTACTGCCTTTGTAATGGGATGTTTCTGCTCTTTCTGAGAATAATCTACCTCCGGTTTGTCAGCAAAAGTACGGAATGCATTAGCTGCTGTCTGCCCTGCTTCACGAAATCCTTTTGCAAGAAGTGTTGTCTTTGCTATATCCTTATCCGTGGTCTTGATTGCACCTCTTACATTCTCTCGGATATCAAGAAGCCTTTTCTTAATTCCTAAAAACTCCGACAGCCTGTATAATGCAGCTCTTCCCTTTGCCTTTGCTTCATCAACTATGCTCTTTGCTGTAGATTTGACCTGTGCTTTCACTTCCAATACCTGCGACTTTATCTGCTCACATCTGGCATTAAGTCGCTCCTGTGCTTCCGACAATGCCTTTTTAGCATTATTGACAAGTGTATCTTCCTGCATTTCTTTGATCTGATTCTGCATATTGGTGAGTTCTTCCGTCATGGAATCAATCTTTTTCTCCAGTCCATCCACATAGCTGCATATCTCAAATACATCGTTTGCCTGCTCTTTCATGGCATTTTTCTTTAATAAGTCGAGAAGTTCTCTTATGACCTCCTCATTGGTAAGTGTTTTTCCTGCTTCCATATCCATTCTGTTTCCTCCATTCTATAAGTGGGGCAGCCTTGGCCGCCCCTGTACTCTGATTACTAATTATCGAAAGGGCGTTGCCTCTTTGTCCTTCTCTTTATCGGGATTACCATGATGTTTCTCTGCACTCTCTCTTGCCTTTTCGTTGCTCTTATCCTTTGCTTTCTCATATTCAGAGATAATCTCATTATAGAGTTTTTCCCTGAAATCCTTTGTGACCGGATAGCAGACATCCTGATAGATTGGCTTGCCCTGCTCATCCACCTGCTTTGTCTTATAAGAAGGCATTGATACAAAGATTTTCTCTTTACCCTGCACGATATTGATATTATTTACGATGAAACTGTTTTCAAAATAAATGCGTGCAAGTCCCTTGATGTTACTACCTTCCCTCTCATAAGGTGTCACAGTTACGGAAAACTCCGGCATTTCCTGTGTACGCTCCTGCTTCTGTGTCTCCTCTTTCTCCGGTTCCTTAATTCTTGCATAGGCATCAAGGATATTGGTATAGAGTTCCTCACGAAACTCTGCTGTGATAGGATTGCACACATCCTTATAAATCACACCATTGCTTTCATCACGCTCATTGGAGCGGTATCTAGGCATTGATACAAAAAGCTCTCCCTTGTCCTTATTCTCAAGGATTGCAATATTGGTAATCTTAAATGAGTCACCGAATACTACTGTTGCAAATCCTTTGATGTTGCTGCCCTCTTTTGCTCTTACTTCGTTTACTTTAATTGAATACTTCATATGCTATTCCTCGCTTTCTTTTTGTTCTTTGTTTTGCTCCGGTATGATAAGCTCACACCAAAGCTGTTCTATCTGTTCACAAGACAATCTGCCATTAAGCCAGTTGCCAAGTGTAACGACCATTCCGTCCTGCTCGTAATAGAGCCACTCCTGTGTTTCAATGTTCCCCTCATACACGATAGTCACATCAAAATCAGGCATAAATAATCCTTCCTCCGCATCCCATACACAGGCTATTCCCTGTCTGAGTGTCAGATTCATGCTTTCGACATATACAAACCAGCCGCTTACGACTATCTGAAAGTCATCATCAATCTCTGCAATATCATCCTCGATGTCAATTAGCTCTTCCATTTCTGATACTGCCTCTTCTATCTCACTTAATCGGTATCTCTTATTCATCCATCACCGCCTCCTTATAAATGCACCTGACTACAAAACGCATGGTTCCTTTCTGGGAACAGGTAAAAAGAGTTAATTCCTTTTCCTCTCCCTGTGTCTTAATGCTGTTGTCATAAGGATTTACCACCTCTGTGTCTGTTACTTCATAGATATGAGTCTGTCCGTTTTTGTCGATAATTGCCACATCATCTCCTATGGAAATCTGATTCAGTGGTGTGAAAAATGTGCCATATCTGCTGCCATTATGACCGCACAATACACAGTTGCCACTCTCACCGATTCCTGCTGTTTCTTCAATATGACCAATCCCTGCATTAAGCACTTTACTTGTGGTTCCTTCCATTACCGGATACCTGATATCTAAGCCCGGTATCTCAATGATGCCGATAACACCGCCTTCTTTAAGAATGGCTTCATCCTCTTTACTAATGGAGGTTTGCTCTTTCTCCACATCTGTTTCTTCATCGTAATCATCCTCCAATGTCTGCTCAAATTCACTTATGAGCTGTACTGTCTGTTTTTCTCCGGTTGCCCGCCAGAAAAAAGGGACTGCCATAATGGCAATCCCTACTATAATTAGTAATCCTGCGACTACTTTTCGTATGCTCATATAATCCACTCTCCTATCGTATTCTGCCCTCTCTGTCGGTTGTATAAGTGCCTCTATTCTCCGCTACAATTCCTGCAGATTCTACCCTGTCATCAGCTTCTCTTTCCTCGCCAGGTCCACCAAGGTCAGCATCCATAGCCTTTGCATTTTCAAGGTCAAGCTGGGCATTCAGCTCACATTGTCTTGCAAGCTTTTCCTCCAGTTCCTCGCTGTATGCAAATGGCTTATCGTATTCCGCCTTAGATGCTTCAAGGTCATTCTGGTACTGTTCAATCTTCTTTTCTAAGAAATCAATATTCTCATGAAGTCCATTGAACAGATTTTCAAGTTTCACCATACTGCCGACCGGACTTGTTGAAAGCTCAGCTTTATACTCTGTCTTTCCACGAAGCACCATATAATTGATGCCAAGGAAATTCTTTTCTACAAGCAACTCAAATCCATGAAACTTACCTATTGCAGTTGTCTCACCTGTCTTACACTTACTGATAGCTTCAAGCATCATGGTTCCGCCATCCACTCTTTCTGTGTAAGTTGCCTTGCCTATGGTAATGGCAAACTCCGGATTATCAATCAGCTCCTTATCCCTTGCCTTTACATCCTCTCTGACATTTGCAAGTTTTTCTGTTGCAGACCTTATAAGTTTTGGATACTTAATCATAAAGTTATCCTGCAAGCCATATCTCTGATTGTCATAAGATGCCTTTAAAAGCTTAAGTCTCTGGACATCATTATCAATCTCCATCTTTTCTTTGATTAACGGATTGCCAGTTGCAACCGCCTTAATCTCTGCATAAGAAAGAGTTGCCTCGTCGATATCCTCACAGCTTCGGCTTACTGCCTTGCTGGTCATAACCTGACTGATAAAACGCTGCTTATTCTCCACAAGCGACCAGTTGTATGCATCAAAGGTTCCTTTGGTAACATATCTGTATATTGCAACTTCCTTGTTTTCATTGCCCTGTCTGATGCCTCGTCCCTCTCTCTGCTCAATGGAAGAAGGCTTCCAGGGACAGTCCACATGATGCATAGCAACAAGGTGTGTCTGTACATTAACTCCGGTTCCGCACTTGTCAGTCGAACCGATAAGAACTTTCTTCTTACCTGTCCTCATCTCCTTAAAAAGTGCGTCTCTCTGTGCATCCGTCTTGGCATCATGGATAAATGCTATCTCATCTGCGGGAATACCATACTGGATAAGTGTCTCCTTCAGATAATCATAAATAGTAAAATCCTTATCCGGTCCCGGTGTGCCGATGTCCGAAAAAATAAGCTGGCAGCCTATATGACCGTTGGCATTTCCTTTCTCATATTCTTTCCACACATTCTCCGCAACCTTGTTTAGCTTTCCATCTGGATTGTTTGGAGCATCCTTATCAATCAGCCTTGCATCTGTTCCTAATAATCTTGCCTCATGGGTAATCTTTAAAAAGTTGTCCTCACTCGGATCAACTCCACCACCTCTGATACGCTCTGCTCTTGCAACAAAGTTTTCCATGACCTGCTTTACATACCAGTCCGGCTCTGACTCCACAATGATAGGCTTACCACCACGAAGAGCCGGTACATCAAGAGCAAGCATGTCTGCTGTCTGCACATCGGCTACCTCACGAAAGATATTCATAAGCTCAGGCAGATTCGTAAATTTATTGAACCTGCTCTTAATTCGGAAACCACTTCCCTCAACTGTAAGCTCCAATGCAGTAGTCACCTCACCAAAGTTTGCAGCCCAAGAATCAAAGTGATAAATCCCCATCTCTTCAAGTGCCGCTTTCTGCAAGTAAAGCTGCATGACATACATCTCACACATGGTATTGGATATCGGTGTACCTGTTGCAAATACAATGCCTCTGCCATCATTTATCTCTGATAGATACTGGCATTTAAGTTGCATATCCGTTGACTTTTTCGCTCCACTGCTGCTGATACCTGACACATTATTCATCTTGGAAAAAATCGCAAGGTTCTTGAAATTATGTGCTTCGTCCACCATGATAGAATCCACGCCAAGTTCCTCAAAGGTTATAAGGTCATCCTTCCTGCTCTCATCAGATAGAGATTTCAGCTGTTCCTCCAGCTTTTTCTTCTGGCTTTCCATCTGCTTTACAGTCCATCGCTCTCCGTTACGCTCCTTCATCTCATCAATCGCATAGCTGATTTCATCAATCTGCTCGTTAAGCATTCTCTCCTTTCTCTCTGCTGAGATTGGAATTTTCTCAAACTGCGAGTGCGACATGATGATACAGTCATAGTCACCTGTCGCAATCCTTGATACAAACTGCTTTCTGCGGCTCTTCTCAAAATCACGCTCTGTGGCAACTAAGATATTTGCTGACGGATAAAGCCTTAAAAACTCTGATGCCGTCTGACCGATAAGCGGCTTTGGTACAACCATGATTGTCTTATTGGCAAGTCCAAGTCTCTTCTGCTCCATGCAGGCAGCCATCATCTCAAATGACTTTCCGGCTCCGACACAGTGTGCCAGCAGAGTATTTCCCCCAAGAAGAATTCTTGCCACCGCATTTTTCTGGTGTGGCTTTAACTCAATCGCCGGATTCATTCCCGGAAACTGTAAGTGACTTCCGTCATACTCACGCAGACGGATGTTATTGAATGTCTCGTTGTAATACTCCACATATTTCTGTCTTCGCTCCGGCTCTGCAAACAGCCATTCCTTGAACTTCTCCTTGATCATGTTCTGCTTTTCCCTTGCAAGCATTGTCTCATTCTTATTGACTTCGTAATGATATTTGCCATCTCCGTCATCAATCCTGTCCCTGACGGTTACAGTCTTTAGATTCAGCGTATCCTCAAAAATAGAATAAGCATCCATGCGGCTTGTACCATAGGTCTTAGTAGCTGCCACTGAATGCTTATCCATGCTCTTATTCTCGATGAACCATTCCATGCTCATCTTATTTAAGTGTACCTGAATGCCAGTATTGTAATACTGGCTTCTGACTGCCCTTGCCCGTCTAGGTGTATTGAGAAGTTCATAGATAAACTGCTCATAATCAAGCGGCTCAATCCATGTTGTGCCAATCTTTACATCAATATCTGAAGCTTCAATCCATTCCGGCTGCACCTTTTCAAGTGCTACCACATTGCCTGCAAATCTTTCTGCCTGCAGATTGTCTGTATCCGCTGCCATAGCTTTTGCTACACGAAGCTTGTCTCTCACATTGCCGGAAAGATACTCGTCTGCCGTCTCCCAGCCGATGTCGGGATTGTTCTCGTTGTAGCGGTCGGGATTTAGGAAAATCAATCCATCCAGCTCTTCCACAAGAACTGCCCTTCTAAGCTCTGCCAAAGCATCATCACTAAATGTTATCTCATCAGCTGTCTGCCCGGACTTTTCTGCAAGTTCTTCCTTTGCATTAGTAATATCCGGCTCATAGATAGAGAGCATATAGGCAAGATTTACATATCCAAATTCATTGACGGATACATTTAATGCTTCCACAGCAGTCTCAACCCTGTCTATGACAGTCTTTGCCTTAATCGTCTGCTTATAAAACATATCCGCTTTTTTCACCTCCCCGTCTTCATTTACTTCCTCAAGACTGCAAAGAAGTGGGTAATCGCTGTCATCCCTGAAAGCTATTCTGTTTGCTTTTGAAGTAATGGCGCCATACTGCTTTACAAATGCATCATATTTTACATTAAGAAGTCTCTGCTTATCAGAAAGCTCCTCCTCGCTGCAGCCATCCATCTGGATATCAATCAGCTCTCTTGTTATCTGTCTGATTTCATCAAGGCTTCGGATTCGCTCCTCGGCAGTCTGTGATACTTCTTTTTTTACCATCTCGGAATTTTCCCTGTAATAGAGTTTTCCTTCAAAAAATGTGTAAGTGTAGTTTCTCACATCCGGATCAGCCGGAATAACTTCCTCCGTCTGCTCCGCCTCATCTGCCACTCTCTCAAAATCTGTCATCTGGGCTTTGATATTTCCGATTGCCTTATTGAGAGCCTCGTACATATTGAAGTTCTCATCATTATTCACACAGACTGTATATCTGCTGTCCTGTCCATAAATCCTTGTATCATATTCCATAGATCCAAGCATCATCTCCGGATGCTCTGCAAAATAAGAGTTGACTGCAATTCCGTTCTCGGTCACACCAAGGTGTACCCAGTCAGGCTCAATATCAATCTTTCGCTCCCTCTTCTGCAAAAACAGGATATCTACTGTCACTTCGGTTCCTGCATTGTCTTTAAATGCAGTATTCGGAAGTCTTACTGCTCCCACAAGCTCTGCCCTTTCAGCCAGATACTTTCGGATAGTAGGATTTGCCTTATCAAGTGTTCCCTTTGTGGTAATCACCGCAACCATGCCTCCCGGTCTTACCTGGTCAAGTGCTTTTGCCAGAAAATAATCGTGGATACGGAAGTTATACTTGTTGTACTTTGGATCAAATACCTTGTAATCACCAAATGGCACATTTCCGACAACCACATCAAAGAAGTTATCCGGATATGTGGTATTCTCAAATCCTGTGATACTGATATTGGCATTCTGATAAAGCTGCTTTGCAATTCTTCCTGAAATGCTGTCAAGCTCCACCCCATACAGCTTGCTTCTCTGCATTGGTGCCGGCATACTTCCAAAGAAGTTACCGATACCCATAGATGGCTCTAATACATTGCCGCCTCTGAAACCAAACTGGACAAGTGCCGAGTTCATGCACATGGCAATCTCCGGTGAAGTGTAAAAGGCATTGTTTACTGTTGCCCTAGCTGCAGCATACTCTTCATCCGATAACATCTCTTTGAGTTCTTTGTACTCTTTGCTCCAGCTTTCATTATTCTCGTCAAATGCCTGTGACAGTCCGCCCCATCCGACAAACTTCGACAGAACTTTCTGCTCCTCCGGTGTGGCAAGCCTGTTTTCTGATTCAATCTGCTTTAAAGTACGGATTGCATCCATATTCCACTGGTATCTGGTCTTAGCACCGCCTTTTCCCATTTCCCAGAGATTGTAGTGGAAGTTGTGCTTCGTCTGCCCGTCAACATTCTTCTCATTTTCAAGACTTCCTACTTGCTGTACTGGCTCCTGCTTTGGTGTAAAATCTACAGTTTCCTGTAATTCTGTATCAGCCTGAATATCATCCACAGATACTGATACCACATCATCTGAAACCACATATCCATTCTCATCAATCTTGGTTTCCCAGCCATTCGCTATTGCTCTTTCCCTGGTTTCAAGACGATTGGCTTTTACACTATCCTCGATATCAAAGAATCTCTTATAGACCGGATTCATCTTATCCCTGTCAGCCTTCTGCTTTGTCTCCTGATAATACTTCTTCTGGTCTTCTCCACAGTAAAATGGCTGTTTTACCATATAGGATAAAATCTCGTATAACTCACGCCAGTCGAGAGCACCTTCCTTACGCACACCGTTCCTGTTCTTATAGCTGATCTTCACATACCCGCTTCTAATTGAGTACTCCACAAGACCATACTTATTGTTGGAATATGCCTTCCTTTCTGCATTATCTGTCCCTAATGCAATATCCCTGATAAGGTCAAGTTTATTGGGCATAAATGCAAAATCAGACTGCACCACATCCATAAGGAATGCCCTAAACGGAGTGTAGCAGCTGCAATCTGTTACAAGAATCTCCGCCGCATCACGCAGGTCTTCATCAAGCTCCTCAATACGCTTGGCATAATCAATCGGTGTAATATACTGAAGCTCTGATGGATCTTTTTCAGATGTTTCAGCATCTATCTCGGCGTCATATTCTGCCTTTGTTATCATGCGGTCTTCATCGGCAGCTTCCTGTGGTGTCATGCCATATGCAGATACATATGCTTCATTACTTTCCTCATGTGCATCTTCATGTAAATTTGCTACTTTTACAGTTCGGTTAGAAGCATAGCTCTCCGGCTCATCCGGTATTGCATAATCATCAACCTCTGATTCTGCCTCTTCCGGTTCCACTTCCTGATATTCGGCATCAATAACCTCATCATCCTCACGGAGTCCGTCCATCGCAAGCTCATCAATACGAGGTGTCTCAGGCTGGTATTCCCCTGTAAGAATAAGGACACCAAGCTCTTTTTCGATATCTTTCCACGAAACATATCCTTCAACCTCTCCATCCTCATCTCGCCACTGAAAACGCAGTCCATTCCCATGAAATGTGTCATATCCGTGCAGTCCCAGACCGTCAAGCGGCCAGCCTGCACCTCCCTGACCATACTCAGCTTTGATACGCTTTGCTCTGGTCCCTGCATCAATCTCTGTCTCATATATCTTACATACCCTGCTTTTGCCACCAATAAAGCCAGTTCCTCTCATAAGCACCTGTTTGATATACTCACTCGGAACTGTGGCTGACTTCTTAGGATTCAGATAATTATATTTACCAGCTAACGCAGCTTTTCTGTCCTGCTCGAACTGTCGCATAAATTGATTGCTGTTTTCATCCTCGGTATGAATAGCACCAAAGCTTGCCTGTCCATTCTGGTCGAAAAAAAAGGAAGCCTGTGTATATTCGGCTTCCTTACTAACACCCAATGAATTGATTTCATCAAGTTCTCTATTCAGTTCTTCTTTTGTTTCATCTCTTAGTGAAACTTCATTACTATCTGGTGGAGCACTACTTCCTCTGCCTGCATCTTCGCCTGTTCTCTCAGTTTCCACATCTCCATTGTCGAGGATGGATTCTGTGGCTTGTGCTTCTTCAGATACTGCTCCTCCAGCTGATCGTACAGCTGATTCGCTTCCTCCTCTACCTCTGACATCTTCTCGTACATCATCCCGAATCTTATCAGAGTCTTGTATCTTTCCGGCTCGTTCTCCTCCAGATAATGCATCGCCATCCTTCCGTACTTGCCCAGCTTCTTTAAATTCTCCGCCTCGTCCGGCATTGCTATATCCGGATACATCAGTCCGTCCACCTCTGTGTAAGTCAGTCCATCTACCATAATTCATTCTCCTTTCGTTCTCAATGGTCTTTAAGTTACGACTAAATTCTCTAAGAACACTACAGGAGACATCGCATACAATGGAACCAAGACGGTAAACTATCTCTTCATCCCTGATGTTTACGATCTGACTAAAATCCTGTTCTTGCATAGATAAGTCAAATCCGCATCTCGTCCCTACAGCATACATGACACTTGAATAAACAAGCTGTTCCATGTTCATTTCCTGCTGTAAGCCATTGCGTTTTTCGTTGAATTCCTTTATCACACTACCTGATAGCTGCATAAGCTCGGTCATTCTATCTCCGAACTCTTCTTTTATTATAGTCCAAACATTTGTTCCTGTAAACTGTTTTAGTGTGTTTTTTAGAGACTCCTTATCATCGTTATCGTACTGCTCAATCTGACCTTCTGAAACAAGAAAGTCCATATAATCCTTTAGATTCTCTCCCCCCAAGTCCCATGTCAGCTTGACATTCGCTCCTCCGGTATCACTGATATCAAAGATATACCTCATGCGTGGATTCAGTGCCCTTGACGGGAAGATAGCGCATCCTTTCGCACCACGCTTTACATATCTTCCCACCTTTTTCCAGGTATCATAATCTGCCATGAGTGTGCTTTTTTCCGGAGGTCTCTGAGCTGTTACCATAACGATATTGTCAAATTCATAGCGGTATAACTGACCTGCGACCTTTAACATATCCTTCCAGTTCTTTTCTGATCTGGTGATGTTACCAATCTCAGAATCGTATATCGCTTTGACCTTCATATCAACGCCCATACCTTTGTCCTCCTCTACTTGATGTTAGCATCTAATTAGTACAAAACAAAAATGAGATATTCCCTTGATACAAATAAAATGTATAATAACAAGAGGAGGAACTCATCATGTCATGTAAGAAAACTCAACA
>NZ_JBQKGG010000025.1:0-14571 GCF_052118925.1 Candidatus Paralachnospira sp. LCP21S3_A2 | reverse complement strand
AAAACACGAAATTTACTTGCAAGCTGCATAAAAACTGCCAGCAGATAAATTTCTGCTGGCAGGAAAATTTATATTTTTTCAATTGTCTACTTGACGGGAAGCAGTTCAGTTTCACGACAGCCCCTTTACTTTGCCCCCCAAATCGTTTATAATCAAAAGTTAGTTAGACAGTAAATTTCATGGAGGCACGAAATGGCAAAAAAACCTTATTATATCACAACGGCCATCGCCTATACTTCAGGCAAGCCACATATCGGAAATACTTACGAGATCGTTCTGGCGGACAGTATCGCCCGGTTCAAGAGAGAGCAGGGCTATGATGTACGGTTCCAGACCGGAACGGACGAGCATGGACAGAAGATCGAGCTGAAGGCCGAGGAGGCCGGAATCACACCCAAGGAGTTTGTAGACAACGTGGCGGGTGAGATCAGGCGGATCTGGGATCTGATGGATACGTCTTATGATAAATTTATCCGTACAACCGATGCGGATCATGAAGCGCAGATCCAGAAGATCTTCAAGAAGCTTTATGACCAGGGGGATATTTACAAGGGATATTATGAAGGCCTTTACTGTACGCCCTGTGAGTCCTTTTTCACCGAGTCCCAGCTGGTGGATGGAAAATGCCCGGACTGCGGCCGTGAGGTACAGCCGGCGAAGGAGGAGGCATACTTCTTTAAGATGAGCAAGTATGCACCGAAGCTGATCGACTATATCAATTCCCATCCCGAATTCATTCAGCCTGTGGCAAGAAAGAATGAGATGATGAACAACTTCCTGCTGCCCGGCCTGCAGGATCTGTGTGTATCGAGAACCTCGTTTACCTGGGGGATCCCGGTATCCTTTGATCCCAAGCATGTAACCTATGTATGGCTGGATGCACTCTGCAACTACATCACAGGACTGGGCTATGACTGTGAGGGGAACAGCGGTGAGCTGTATAAGAAATACTGGCCGGCAGACCTTCATCTGATCGGAAAGGATATTATCCGTTTCCATACCATTTACTGGCCCATCTTCCTGATGGCGCTGGGGGAGCCGCTTCCGAAGCAGGTATTCGGACATCCCTGGTTATTGCAGGGTGACGGCAAGATGAGCAAGTCCAAGGGCAATGTGCTTTATGCGGATGATCTGGTAGAATACTTCGGCGTAGATGCAGTACGTTATTTTGTGCTTCATGAGATGCCCTTTGATAATGACGGTGTGATCTCCTGGGAGCTGATGGTGGAGCGCCTGAATTCCGATCTGGCAAACACACTCGGAAATCTGGTAAACCGTACGATTTCCATGTCCAACAAGTATTTCGGCGGCGTGGTGGAAAATACCGGTGTGAACGAAGCTGTGGACGAGGATCTGAAGGCAGTTGTTCTCGGAACGGCAAAGAAAGTGGAAGCAAAGATGGACGAGCTGCGCGTGGCAGATGCCATCAGCGAGATCTTTACGCTGTTCAAGCGCTGCAATAAATATATTGACGAGACCATGCCCTGGGCTCTGGCAAAGGATGAGGAGAAGAAGCCCCGTCTGGCCACCGTTCTTTATAACCTGGTGGAGTCCATTACGATCGGCGCAAGCCTTCTGGAATCCTTCATGCCGTCCACATCCGGGAAGATCCTGGAGCAGTTAAACGGCGGGAAGAGAAGCCTGGAATCCATGGATACCTTCGGTCTGTATGCGTCCGGCAATAAGGTGACCGAGAAGCCGGAGATCCTTTTTGCCCGTCTTGATCTGGAGCAGGTTCTGGCGGAGGTTCGGGAAAAATTCGGAAAGCCGGAGGAACCGGAGAAGGAAGAGGAGCCCGGAATCGATATTGAGGCAAAGCCGGAGATCACCATTGATGAGTTTGCGAAGCTTCAGTTTCAGGTGGGACAGATCATCGCCTGCGAGGCCGTGAAGAAGTCCAAGAAGCTGCTCTGCTCTCAGGTGAAGATCGGAAGCCAGGTACGCCAGATCGTGTCCGGCATCAAGTCCGCATACTCACCGGAGGAGATGGTCGGCAAGAAGGTCATGGTTGTGACCAACTTGAAGCCGGCAAAGCTGGCAGGAATCCTTTCGGAAGGCATGATCCTCTGCGCAGAGGATGCCGACGGAAATCTGGCACTGATGACGCCGGAGAAGGAGATGCCCGCCGGAGCAGAGATCTGTTAAAACAGGGAAATGAGAAAATGCCGGTTACATGGGGAGCGTTTCCGGCTTTTCAATAAAGAAAAGGAGAAATTCTTATGGAGATCAAAAAGGTTACAGACAAAGCATTCAGGAAATACGGAGCAGTGATCGAGGGAATGGATCTTTCGGAGCTTCTTGCATGGGCAAAAACAACGCCTGCACCGGACGATGTGGTTTATGAGCCGTCGATTCCGGAGGCAGAGGCACTTCCCATCTGTGAGGATCTGAGCCGTCAGGTTTACGGGGAAATGCCGATCCAGATCGGTTACTGCAACGGAAAAAATCATAAAAATGATACGCTGGAATATCATCGCGGCGAGGAGCTGGATGTGGCCGTGACTGACCTCGTTGTAGTTCTGGGAAGCCGGAAGGATATGGATTCGTTCCTGTCCTTTGATCTTGCCAATGCAGAGGCATTTTTCGTCCCTGCAGGAACGGCTATCATGCTGTACAGTGATACGCTTCATTATGCCCCCTGCAGTGCCGGGGACGGTGTATTCCAGTGCGTGATCGTGCTGCCGAGAGGAACCAACTATCCCAGCGAGAAGGAAAACATCAGGAAAACGGCGGAGGATGAACTGCTGTGCATGAAAAACAAGTGGGTGCTGACCCATCCGGACAGCGGGGAACCGTTCTATCCCGGATTAAAGGGAGAGATTATTTACGTTTAGGAGCATCGTATGATTTTTGACAGTCATGCCCATTATGATGACAAGGCGTTTGACGATGACAGGGAGGCCCTTCTGGCCTCCCTTGTTTCGCGTGGAGTCGGCCGGGTTGTCAATGTGGGATCAAATCTGGAAACAACGAGACAGACGGCAGAGCTGGTAAAGCAGTATCCGTTTTTATATGGGGCGGCCGGTGTTCATCCCAGCGATACCGGGGAGCTGACCGAGGAGAATTTTGGACAGATCGAGGCGGCCATGAAGGAAGAAAAGATGGTGGCCGTGGGCGAGATCGGTCTGGATTACCACTGGGACGAGCCGGAGCGGGAGATCCAGAGGCTGTGGTTTGAGCGGCAGCTTGATCTGGCCGGACGGCTTTCGGCGCCGGTCATTATTCACAGCCGCGAAGCGGCACGGGATACGCTGGAGATCATAAAGGCGGCGGGAGGCCCGGATCTTTCCATGGTGATCCACTGCTTCTCCTATGGAGTGGAAATGGCCCGGGAGTATCTTTCCATGGGCTATTATCTGGGAGTCGGCGGTGTTCTGACCTTTAAAAATGCAAAAAAGCTGAAAGAGGTGGTGGAATACATGCCTCTTGACCGGCTTCTTCTGGAAACCGACTGCCCTTATATGGCACCGACGCCGCACCGGGGCGAGCGCAATTCCTCTCTGAATCTGCCTTATGTGGTGGAGACCATTGCCGCCATCAAGGGCGTGACCGGGGAAGAGGTGGAGCAGATCACCTGGGAGAATGCGAACCGGTTTTACCGGATCAGGGAGCAGTAAACTGTGTTTATGCCGCAGACGGCGGCGGAATGGAGAATTGTATGGCGGAGCTTGGAAATCCGAAAAATACCATTGAGATCATTCAGAAATATGAGTTCGCGTTCCAGAAGCGGTTCGGCCAGAACTTTCTCATCGATACCCATGTGCTGGAGAAGATCATCCGTGCCGCCGGTGTGACAAAGGACGATTTTGTGCTGGAGATCGGACCGGGGATCGGTACCATGACCCAGTATCTGGCGGAAGCCGCCGGAAGGGTCTGTGCGGTGGAGATCGACAAGAACCTGATTCCGATTCTGGGTGAGACGCTGGCAGCCTATGACAATGTGCAGGTCATCAACGAGGATATTTTAAAGGTTGATGTGGCGAAGCTGGCAAAGGAAGAGAACGGCGGCCGTCCTATAAAAGTTGTGGCAAACCTGCCCTATTATATTACGACGCCCATCATCATGGGACTGTTTGAGAGCCATGTTCCCATCGATAACATTACCATCATGGTACAGAAGGAGGTGGCGGACCGGATGCAGACCGGCCCCGGCAGTAAGGATTATGGCGCGTTGTCCCTGGCGGTCCAGTATTATGCCGAACCGTATATTGTGGCAAATGTACCGCCCAACTGCTTCATGCCGCGGCCCAAGGTGGGGTCTGCAGTGATCCGGCTGACCCGTCATGCCAATCCGCCGGTGACGGTAAGGGACGAGGCGCTGTTATTCCGTCTGATCCGGGCATCCTTTAATCAGCGGCGGAAAACCCTCGCCAACGGCCTGAATAATTCTCCGGAGCTTTCGTTTACGAAGGAAGAGATTTCGGCTGCCATTGAAGCACTGGGGCTTCCGGCTGCGATCCGCGGAGAAGCTCTGACCCTGGAGCAGTTTGCAGCGCTGGCGGACGAGCTGGGAAAATAGGAAGATCACATCAGAGCAGTGCACAGCGGTGCCTGCGGAATAAGGAGAGAATCGGAAAAGCTGTCGAAAGGCAGCTTTTTTCGTTCTAAACCTGTCCTTCCCTGCATAAACTAAAAGGGAAGGAGTGATGACATTGGCAGAATACAGACGTTTTATTTCATATATATATGCCTATGAGGGCGATATGAAGACGAAAAATGTGGGCTTTGCCAAAATTGAGGCACGGAACGGGCAGTGCCGCATGAGTATCAGCGTAAAGGGTGCTTATGAGTGTGTCGGACGGGAGCTTACGCTGTACGGCTACGGAAAGAAAAATGGAGAATTTATACTGGTGCCTATCGGACAGATTCCGGTGAAAAACGGCGTCGGAGAAGCCGTGTTCGGAAAAAAGGAGGACGACCTGAGCGGAAGCGGATTGGGGCTTACCTTTTTGCAGGGCTTGTTTCTGCGGAGCGGACGACATGCCAGAAAAGCTTATCTGACCGCATGGGACGATATGCTGATCACAATCTCCAGACTTCAGCAGGCGCCCGTCGCCGGGGAAGAGACGGAAGGACAGAAGCCCATTGCCGGGGAACAGGCGGAAAGGCAGGCGCCCGTCACCGGGAAAGAGACGGAAAAGCAGGCAGAGGAGCCGCGTACAAGGCAGCCGGAAGCGTCTGAAATTCCCTGGGGAATGCGGGAAATCCGTCTGGATACAGGCTGCGCAGAGGAAGAGAAACAAGAATTACATAAAGAAACCGGGGAACTCCGGGCGGCGGAGCTGGAGCTTCTGAAAAAAGAAGAGAAGAAACAGGTTTCGGAAGAGTATGTTGTGACGGAGCATGAAGAAAATGAACGGAAGCCGGATCAACCGCATGAGCAGGCAGCAGTGACGGAAGCGGTTGAGAGCGAGCCTGTGACAGGGGAGGCGGTTGTGGCAGAGGCGGCGGCTGCGGCGGAACCGGCTGTGACAGCGCCATTTGAGACTGAAGCGGCTGCGGCGGAACCGGCTGTGACAGCGCCGTTTGAGGCAGAAGCACCGGCGGCGGAACCGACGGGGCGAATGCCGGATCCATTTTATTTCCGGGAAGGACTGACGGAGCTGCCGCTCTGGGACAGTCTGAAACGGATCATGCCGCGGAAACGGGTGCTTTCCGAGGAGGGCTGGGAGGTACTGCAGATCCAGCTTCAGGATCTGGGACGGCTGCCGCGGGAAAACTGGCCCTACGGAAATAACAGCTTTGTACTTCATGGCTATTATCAGTATCGATATCTGATCCTGGCGAGACGGATGCGGGAGCAGAAAACGCCCGGAGAGGCGCGTTGGCAGTATATTGTGGGCGTGCCGGGGATCTTTAAGCCTCAGGAGAAGTTTATGGCGGCCATGTTCGGACTGCCGGAGTTCAAACGGGCGGACAGCCGTGAGGAGAACTTTGGCTTCTGGTGCGGAAATGTCTGTATGAAATAAGAAAAATTGGAAATCCTCCAGATAAAAAGCAGGCCCCCGTCAGGGCGGCCGGAAATGGTGGAGCTATGAACAGACAGATCTATTATCATAAGGCAGGAAAGTGGTTTTCTCCGGCGCTGTTCGGCGGACAGCTTGAAAAGCTGGTTTCTGAGGTTCGGAAAAGTACAAAAAAAGAGAGGATCCTGTTTCTTTGTATCGGCAGCGACAGGTCAACCGGGGACAGCCTCGGTCCTCTTGTGGGGTACAAGCTAAAAAGAACGAAAGGAGAAGCATACCGGGTGTTCGGGACACTGACACAGCCGATCCATGCGGTGAACCTGAATGACACCATGGATATGATCGCCGGATATTACCGGGATCATATTATCGTGGCAGTGGACGCCTCGGTGGGAAAATATGAGCATGTTGGTTATATTACGCTGGGGCGCGGTGCGATCCGTCCCGGGCTTGGGGTCAGCAAGAATCTGATGTCTGTGGGAGACATTTTCATTACCGGGATCGTGGGCTGCGGCGGAGGCTTTGAGCCGCTTCTCCAGAACACCAGACTTTCCGTGGTGATGGAACTGGCTGACTGTATCTGCGCGGGAATCGGGAGTACCGGAGCAGTCCTGGCCGCGGAGGGAGAGACAGACTATGGAAGCACCCAGAAATATCAGGCAGATTGGGGATATTGAGGACAGTCTCCGATTATATATCGAGGATTATGTCATGACCTTTATGGGCAAGCAGAAACGCAGGGGCGCCGCCGCTTTGGGGGCGCTCCTTGGCATACAGGGAGAGATGGACGGAGTCCCCTGTGTCTTTATCCGTGGGGCGGTTCTGGCGGAGGAGCTGGAGCAGACGAATGGGGTGCTTCAGGTGACACCGCGGGGCTTCAACGGGATCTATGCGGATATTGCGGCCTATTTTAAAGGCACAGAGATCTGTGGCTGGTTTTTATGCAGCAGCGACCCGGACATGACAGACCCCTATGAGCTTCAGAAAAGCTATGGAGGGACGGCCGGGGAGAAGGAGAAGATCCTGTTTGTCTACGACGGAACGAAGGAGGAGGAGGTTCTGTACCGGCTGGACGATCAGGGAATCCACAGGCTTCCCGGCTATTACATCTATTACGAACGGAATGAACAGATGCAGGAATACATGATCGCCCGCGAACCGGCGAGGAGCTCGGAGTTTACCCTGCTGAAGACAGACCCGGCAAAAACGGGAGTCGGGCTGCGGGACACAGATCAGGCGGCGCGGCAGTTCCGTTCGGTCATGAACCAGAGGAATCAGAAAAAGAAAAAAGCGGAAAAAAGCCGCCTCAGTATGGTGTTGAATACGGTGAGCCTGGCAGCGATCCTCTGTGGAGCCGGTTTTGGACTGGCAGCATGGTACCGCCACGACGGGTTTGCCCAGGTGCGTCATGCGATTGCCGTTATGGCAGGGGACAGCGGAAGCAGGCAGGCGGCAGAAACAGAGAGCAGCCGTATTTCGGAAACAGAGAGCAGCCGTATTCCGGAGACGGAGAACAGCCGTGTTCCGGAAGCGGAGGGCACAGGCATGTCCTCTGAGCAGGAAGCGGAGCAGCAGACAAAGGCCGGGGGAGAAAACAGCTCAGAAGCCGGACAGGTGGTCATTAAGGAGCTGCCCGGCGGGATTTTCCGTACAGAGCCAGCGGCGGAACAGACCGGGGAAACGGCAGTGCCGGAGAGCCAGAGCACAGACGAAGCTGCGGAAGGCGGAAACGGGAGCAATTCTGCGGCAGAGAGTGAGAGTGCTCAGACAGACGGGGCGGGTGGCACAGAACCGGCGGCTGCGGGAAGCTTTCGTGAATATCGGGTTCAGAAGGGAGACACTCTCTCCGGAATCTGCAAAGAAGTATATGGCTCCGGCAGTGAAGCAAAAATGAAGGAAATCTGCGAGATCAACGGACTGGAAAATGCGGATTTTATTTATGAAGGACAGAAGCTGCTGCTGCCGTAGGGCGGGGAAGGGAAACCTGCCGTTGTATTCCCTTTTGTTTTCCTGTATAATGAGAGAAACGGCGAGAGCCGAATCATGATGCGGAAACAGGGTACAGAATAATGGAAAGTAACAGGGACAGAGAGAACAGAAAACGGGCGCTGCGTGAGCGCATGATCGATACAGAAACGCAGATGTTTGAGGAGGATGATGAGCTGGAGGAGATCGAAGCCGAGGCGAAGAGGGAACGGGGCCGCCATCGGCGGTTTAAGCTTCTGGTGACGGGACTTCTCGTGCTGGCGGCGGCTGCGGGACTGCTGGGATATCATTATTATCAGCTGAACCATTGTTATCAGAAAACCAGCGTCAAGTGGTCCAGGGATTTGGAGAGCGGAAGCTTTGCCGGGTATGAAAGCTTCGGGGAGAATGTGCTCAAGTACAGCCGGGATGGTGCGGTTTATCTGAATAAAAAGGGCGAGGCGGTCTGGAATCAGGCCTATGAGATGACGGCGCCTTTCGCCAGCGTAAGCGGAAATTATGCGGTGGTGGCGGATAAGAAGGGATATTCCATCTATATCTGCAATCAGGACGGCTGCCAGGGCGTGGTGACGACGACGCTTCCCATCTCCCGTGCGGCGGTGTCCTCCACCGGCGTGACTGTGGCAATTCTGGAGGACACAAAAAGCAATGTGATCGCTTTTTATGATAAGACAGGGACGAAGCTGGAGATCGAGATCCAGACGACTCTTTCGGGGAACGGTTATCCCATGGATCTGGCAATCTCTCCGAACGGAATGCTTCTGATGGTGTCCTATGTGTATCTGGATGCCGGTTCCATGCAGAACCAGGTGGTATTCTATAACTTTGATGAAGAGGGACAGAGTATCCGTGACCGGCTGGTGGGCGGCTTCAAGGAATATGGTTCGTCCATGGTCGCACGGGTGCACTTCCTGGATGATACCCATGCGGCAGCCTTTGCTCAGGACCGGCTTTGCTTCTACTCGCTGGAGAATACCGTAAAGCCGGTGCAGACGGCGCAGGTGGATATTGAAGCAGATACGGAGATCCGCAGTATTTTTTATTCAGATCAGAATGCAGGGATCGTGACAAAGGACTCTGATGGTACGCGAACCATGCAGGTTTTTGATAAAAACGGAAAAGAGGTCTGTCGGGCGGACATCGATATGGAATATGACACCGTGGAGATCAGCAGAAACCGGGTGCTGTTTTACCGGGATTCGGAATGCCGGATCTACAACCTGTCGGGAAAATTAAAATACCGGGGAACCATGGAGGGAAGCATTGAAAAGCTGATCTGCCTTGGTGAAAACCGGTATATCCAGATCGGGCCTCAGGCAATGATGGAACTGGAGTTAAAGTAACAGAAGAACAGGAGAATAATGTATGAAGAAACCGGTACTTGTGATCATGGCAGCAGGAATGGGAAGCCGCTACGGCGGTCTGAAGCAGATCGATCCGATTGATGAGTATGGAAATATTATTATGGATTTTTCGATTTATGATGCCAGGCGGGCAGGCTTTGAAAAGGTCGTGTTCATTATTAAAAAGGAAAATGAGGAGCTGTTTAGAGAGGCAGTCGGAGACCGGATCGCGGAGCAGATGGAGGTGGCATACGTATTCCAGGAGCTGTACGATCTTCCCGACGGATTTTCTGTCCCGGAGGGGCGGGTGAAGCCCTGGGGGACCGGTCATGCGATTTTAAGCTGCCGCAATGCGGTGGACGGGCCCTTTGCAGTCATCAATGCCGATGATTATTATGGCCCGGAGGCCTTTCGGGTAATCTATGATTATCTGATGAGCCATGAGGATGACAGGCTGTACCGGTTTGCCATGGTGGGCTATCAGGTGGAGAATACGCTGACGGAAAACGGCTCCGTGGCACGCGGCGTCTGCGAAACCGATGCGGAGGGGCATCTTGTTTCTATTACTGAACGGACGAAGATCGAGCGGGCAGACGGAAAAATTGTGTATGAGGAGGAGGGGAAGGCACCGGAGGAGATTCCGGAGGGCACACTGGTATCCATGAATCTCTGGGGCTTTTCGGCAGCAATCCTGACGGAGCTTTCGGAGCGGTTTCCGGCGTTTCTGAACCGCACCCTGAGGGAAAATCCCATGAAGGGAGAATTTTTTATTCCCACGGTGGTGAGCAATCTCATCAGCGAACAGCGGGCAACGGTTCAGGTGCTTCATTCCCATGACCGATGGTTTGGCGTGACCTATAAGGAGGATAAGGCTTCGGTGGTGGCGGCGATCCGGTCACTGAAGGCAGAGGGACGTTATCCGGAAAAGCTGTGGGAATAGGATGGCGGCAGAGATTCGGGAGTCCTTGAATCCGGCGTCAGGATCGGCTGCGGCCGAAGGAAGTTCACAGAAAGTTTAGAATCTTTATAGCCTTTTATGTGCGCGTCCGGCCCGGAATGTGATATGATAAAAGATAAGCAGGCGCAGTGTATGCAAAAGCGGCACTGTGCCTTTTTGTTAAAAGACACAGTTGAAAGGAAGATGGAGCATGAAGCTGAAAACAAAGCTTCTGATCACCTTTTTTACGATTATCCTGGTGCCGATGGCGCTGATCTATGTGTGTATGACGGCGCTCGGAAGCTACCAGAGCCGGTCACTGAAATCGGATTATGGAATCAGCGGTGTCGGAGATCTGTATTCGGGGGCATCGGTCCAGGTGTTTAATTCTATGACCATGTCGATCCAGAAGGACATCAGCAGGGCGGTCCAGAGCGATCCGGATCAGTTTGAGGACCGGACGTATCTGGTAACGCTGAACCAGAGGCTGGCGGGGAAATATTCGTTTCTTATTGTCCGGAAGGGAGATGCGATCCTTTATAACGGCGGTGATCTGGGGACAGAAGAGCTGGAGGCGGAGCTTCCGGATTATAATGATGTGGGAGTCGGAGACAATCAGCCGGCCAGTGTGTTTACGGGGAAGAGTAAGCTGCTGATCAAGCAGCAGGATCTGACCTTTTCCGACGGAACGGAAGGCAGCGTGTTCATTATCACGTCTGTGGGAGAGCTGGTCCCCCAGGTAAAAAAAGTCTTTGGAAGCATGGTGATGGCAGTCCTGATCCTGCTGATCATGATCGCGGTAATGCTGGCACTCTGGATCTACCGTGCGATCCTGCGGCCTATTGGAGAATTGAAGCGTGCCACGAAGGAAATCAAAGAGGGAAACCTGGATTACGAGCTGAAAATCAAAGAAAAAGATGAGATCGGACAGCTCTGTATGGACTTCGAGGAAATGCGGCAGCGGCTTCGGGACAATGCAGAGGAAAAAATCCAGAATGACAGGGAAAACAAGGAACTGATCCGGAATATTTCCCATGATCTGAAAACCCCGCTGACCGCCATCAAGGGCTACGCGGAGGGGATCATGGACGGAGTTGCCGCGTCGCCGGAAAAGCTGGACAAGTATATTCGGACGATTTACAATAAGGCCAATGACATGGACAAGCTGATCGATGAGTTGACCTTTTATTCCAAGATCGATACCAATAAGATCCCCTATGATTTTGCGAAGATCAATATTAACGAGTATTTCTGCGACTGCGTGGAGGAACTGAGTGTGGAGCTGGAATCCAGCGGCATCGATCTGGGCTTCTTTGATTATACGGAGACCCCGGTGACGGTCATTGCCGATGCCGAGCAGTTAAAGCGCGTCATCAACAACATCATCAGTAATTCGGTGAAGTATCTGGATAAAAAGAAGGGGATCATCAATATCCGTCTGCGGGACGATGGTGATTTTGTACAGATTGAGATCGAGGACAACGGAAAGGGCATTTCCGCCAGGGATCTGCCGAATATTTTTGAGCGGTTCTACCGGACGGATTCGTCCCGGAATTCGTCCAAGGGAGGAAGCGGGATCGGCCTGTCCATCGTAAAAAAGATCGTGGAGGATCATGGCGGACGGATCTGGGCAACCAGCAAGGAATCCATCGGAACGGTTATGCACATTGTTCTCAGAAAATACCAGGAGGTTATCAATGAGTAAGATTTTAATTGTAGAAGATGAAGAAACCATTGCGGAGCTGGAAAAGGATTATCTGGAGCTTTCCGGTTTTGAGGTGGAAATAGAAACAGACGGAACGAAGGGACTGGAGCGGGCGCTGGCAGAGGACTTTGACCTGTTTATCCTGGATCTCATGCTGCCGGGAACCGACGGCTTCGAGATCTGCAAAAGGGTACGTGCTGAAAAGAATACGCCGATCCTCATGGTATCGGCCAAGAAAGATGACATCGACAAGATCCGCGGTCTGGGCCTCGGTGCGGATGATTATATTACAAAGCCCTTCAGTCCCAGCGAGCTGGTGGCGCGGGTGAAGGCACATCTTGCGCGGTATGAACGGCTCATCGGCAGCGGAATGCCGGAGAATGAGATCATTGAGATCCGCGGACTGAAGATCGACAAGACTGCAAGACGGGTCTATGTCAACGGCGAAGAGAAGCAGTTTACCACGAAGGAGTTTGATCTCCTGACATTCCTCGCCCAGAACCCTAACCATGTATTCACAAAGGATGAGCTGTTCCGCGAGATCTGGGATATGGAATCCGTCGGCGATATTGCCACTGTTACGGTCCATATTAAAAAGATCCGCGAAAAGATTGAATTTAACACGGCAAAACCCCAGTATATCGAGACAATCTGGGGAGTCGGATACCGGTTTAAGGTGTAAACAGAAAATAGAATGAGAGTCTGGATGGGGAACAGGGAAAAGGAGGAACTGCCGTTTAGGATTATTGACCGGATAAGCGCCCCTCCGTCGCCCGTGCTCCACAAGAGGCACATACTTGAGTTGCCTTTGTGGAGCAGGGGCAGACGGAGGGGCTTTTTTCTGTGCGAAAATAAGATGCTGTTCGGCATGGGAGAAGCGGAGATGGAGAAGACAGCATAAGACATGAAACGACAAAGATAGTCATTGTGTGGTTAAAAATAGTTTGTTATATTGGATTTAGTAAATAAATATGTACAGGCGTTGAATAAACGATAATGAGAGATTCGGATGATTCCCGAAGCCAGTGCCATACTGTGCGGAAAGCCCGCTATGCTCCCTGTTCCTGAACAAATGTTGGAAAGGGGGGATTATTATGGACGAATAGAGAAACCGCCATTCTGTGTAAGCGATAAATATACAAAATGACGGTTTTTGTAATACATAGGATAAAAATTCGATATTGGGGAGGCAAGATATGAGGAAAAAATATAAGAAAGTATTAACATTACTTATGGCGGCAATTCTTTTAGGACAAAGTTTTTTGAGGAATCAAAACTCTGTGGTTTGGGCGTCTGGTGATGAAAATTTGGAAAGTGTAAATGAGATCGACAGTGAAGAGACTGATAATGAAGAAAACAATGCAGAAGGTGATGATAAGTTCATTGAGGAAATGGAGGCATTTGAATCGGAGAATTGGGAAGATCTGCCTGATGCATGGAAAAAAGATCCGCAATCGGGCGAAGAACTGCAAAAGGATTATTCAGAAGAAGCAAAGGATTTGATAGATGAAGAGAAATCAATGCGGTCTGGTGCTAATCAAGTTGAATACAAAGTTTCGGGAGGTGCATTATATTTTTCACCGACTATAAATGCGATAGTTGGATATTCAGGGGAACCTGATCAAATAGTGATTCCAGAGAAAATCAATGGAACAGAAGTACAAACAATTGAATGGGGAAGTTTTCAAGAGTGTGAAAGTCTTGTGTCAATTGAAATTCCGGATACTGTTAAATCTATTGAATCGTATGCATTTGCAAAATGTACTAATCTGGAAATAGTAAAAATGCCATCACAACTGGATTATATAGGGACGGAAGTATTTTTTCATAATAAAAAATTGCAAAAAATAGAAATACCGAAAGGGATAACACGTATTAACAATTATATGCTTTATGGTTGTGAAAGTCTAAAATCAGTTAAAGTACCGGATACAATTCGAGAGGTAGGAATAGGAGCATTTGGATATTGCAGAGAATTAGAAAACATCGTATTACCAGAAAAATTAGAAAAAATAAAAGCACATGCATTTTATTGGTGTGAAAAAATTAATGTTGCAATTCCTTCAAATGTAATTGAAATTGGGGAAGAGGCATTTTATGGATGTAAGGAGTTAGAAAATGTGGTAATTCCATCTGGTCTTACTAGTATAAATAAAGGAGCTTCCTGTATAATAAAAAACGTGGATGTTGAAAATTGAAAATACCTCAGAGTACAATGAGACTACTGACTGGCAGGTTAGTAAAATCTTATTGAACAGAGAGGTATCTACAATGAAGTCTAACACACAGAACGCAAAAATTAAAGCTATTACAGAAAAAACTTTGGTACTCGGAATTGATGTCGGAAGTGAAACGCACTATGCCAGAGCTTTTGATTACAGAGGAATCGAGTATTCGAAGAAGCCATTTAAGTTTAGTAACACAGAGGCCGGATTTGTGACATTTAAGGAATGGATCCTGGACCTCAAAGAAAGACATGAGAAGGATAAGGTGGTTCCAGGTATGGAACCGACCGGGCATTATTGGTTCAATCTTGGAAAGTTTCTACAGGATAATGAAATGAAACCGGTTCTTGTAAATCCTCACCATGTGAAAAAATCAAAAGAACTCGACGACAATCATCCAACTAAAAAT
>NZ_JBQKGG010000024.1:0-15183 GCF_052118925.1 Candidatus Paralachnospira sp. LCP21S3_A2 | reverse complement strand
GTTCAGTACCTGATACATCGAAATGCTCATAGCTGTGGCTTATTCACTGAGATATGAAAGGTTGAAAAACCTTGAATTTTCAATAAAAAACACTTGATTATATGAGGAGGTAGATGGATGGATCTTATCAAAATTGGAAAATACATTGCAGGTAAGCGAAGGTCATTGGGGATGACACAAAAGCAACTGGCAGAGAAATTAGGTATGAGTGATAAGTCTGTTTCTAAATGGGAGCGAGGAATCTGTTTGCCGGATGTATCAGTATACTTAGAATTATGCGAAATATTAGGTATTAGTCTTAATGAGTTCTTGGCTGGTGAAGATATTGAGATAGATAATATTGAAAAAAAATCAGAAGATACATTGATACAGATAACAAAGGACAGTGGTCGCAAACAACGATACTTAAAGAGAATCATTATAGTGCTCCTTATTGTAGTGGGGATATTTATGGTTACTTTTGGATTCGTCGTATGTAATAAATTGCGACAACCACAAAACTATGTTGAAGCAGTAGACTCAGATAGTATAGAAATGAAAACCGCTGAATTGTTATCGGGAATTGATGGAACAATGATGTTTCGATACAATTCAAGGGATACATTCAAAACGTTATCTATTTACTTGTCAGAATATCAGTTCGGACAACAAGTTTCACATAAAAAAGTTTTGGAACTTTCCTATGAAGATGTGAAATCTTCCACGAATGGATTGATTGTCATTACACCGGATTTTGATAATTTTACTGCAAAGCTCATCGCAGCAGATAAATATTCAAAATATATGACAGAAATACCAATTTTGGAGGGAGTTGCAAACAGGGAATATTATGGAAGATCAGCAACGTCTATTGAAAACAAATGCAAGATAGAGTATGGAACAGAGCAAGGATTAGCGGCACTGATTTATGGAGAAAAGGGGTTAAGTTCGTTGCCAATACAGGATATTACAGGGGAGTATATAGATACCGATAATGAGTACATGTATTACTATTCGGTTGAATTCATAAAATAGCACTAATAAAAAGAAGAGGATGTCACGTAATCTGCTTTGATTCGGTGGTATCCTTTTTTGGCATTTGTTTTTTTACGGGCATTATAGATTTCATAACTTATTTCTTGTTTTTCTGTATTCTCTTGGCGAATATCCTTTCAGCTTGTGAAAAAGCCGGCTGAAATAAAGCTGGTTGTCATATCCGACAATCTTAGAAATCTCATTGATGGAATAAGTTGTTGTTTCAAGTAACATCTGAGCATTGTTGATACGGATTCCCACAATGAATTGCATTGGTGTAGAACCGGTATATTTTTTGAAATTTCGAATAAACCAGCTGACACTCATGCCTCGTGAGGCAGCATAATCATCAATATTGATATTTTGATTGTAGTTTTCACTGAAAAAGGTAACAGCATTATCCATCTCATGATCAAGATATTCATTTTTTAATATGTGCGCTCTTGTCAGTTCCCGGTGGAAGCTAATCAGAAGATGACGTAGCAAAATGACAAGCATTTCCTCATAATTATCTTGACAGCGTTGGAGCTCGATAATAATACGTTTGAAAATTTGTTCATATTCATTAGATGTACCCACTTGAAAGACACGTTCTTTATCCGGAAACCCATATTGACGTAAGATATTTTTCACATTGCTTCCTGTGAAGTGAATCCAGTATACTTCTGTCTTATCTTTTCCGTAATATTCATATTTCTGAAGTTCTTTCGGTCTGTAAAGTACAATGTTGCCGGCTGGAACAATCGTTTCGTTATTTACATTATCAAAATAAAAATGCCCGCAACCTGCGGTAATATATATGATCTGATAGTCAAGACGTCCTCTTGGACGGTAGGTTGGGAGCTTGGGATGACTGGAAAGGCGGTAAGTACCACAGCTACCTACAATCAGTGGAAAACTTTTGTCTTTGAAATCTATATGTGAGTGATTTAGATAACCATTATTCATATACATGGAGCAGCACCTCTTTTCATACTTTTTATTATTGTATCATTTAGTGTATGTTTTGTCTAATCAAATTCATAGACATATTTTGCGGATTAGGATAAGATAGATTTAGAAAAACAAAGAAACGTAAATATAAAAGTAAAGAACAATATTTGCTACAGGGTAACTAAGTACAAAAAATGTATATATATTGAAGGAGGGGGATTTATGATTGTACCACGTTATTATGAGACTTTAAGTGTGCTGCACGAAAACACAATGCCAGCCAGAGCCTATTATATTCCGGCATCCAAAAGAATGGATAGCCTAGTGGAACACAGAGAAGAATCAGATCGTATGCAGTTATTGAATGGGGCTTGGAAATTCCAGTATTTTAACAGCATCTATGACATTCAGGATTCTTTCTTTGAGAAGAATTATGATACAGAAAATTTTGATGAGATTCAGGTTCCGAGTGTATGGCAGATGGCAGGATATGATACGCACCAATATACAAACATCCGGTATCCGTTTCCGTTTGATCCACCGTATGTGCCACAAGATATTCCATGTGGAGCTTATGTACATACTTTTGATTACAGCAGAGATGAGAAAGCATCAAGAGCTTTTTTGAACTTTGAAGGAGTAGACAGCTGCTTTTATGTGTGGCTCAATGGCTCTTACGTAGGATACAGCCAGGTTTCTCATATGACAAGCGAGTTTGATATTACTGAACTTCTTCAGGATGGAGCGAATACTATAGCCGTATTGGTAATGAAGTGGTGTGATGGCTCTTATCTGGAAGACCAGGACAAATTCCGTATGAGTGGCATTTTCCGGGATGTATATATTTTGAAACGCCCAAAACAGGCAATCAGTGATTACCATATTAAAACAAGAATTGAGGATATGCTTGCGAAAGTAGAAATTGAAATGAAATTCTACTCTCCGTTAAATGTAAAAATTTCGATTGAAGATAGAAACGGAGCAGTTGTAGCACTAGGAAGTATTGCTGAAGAAGGAACAGCTGTATTAGAAATCGCAAGTCCTGAACTTTGGAATACAGAAAATCCATATCTATATAAACTGATTCTTGAAACAGAGAACGAAGTAATTGTAGACCACATTGCATTAAGAAAGATAGAGATTAAAGACCAGGTTATTTATTTAAATGGACAGAAGATTAAATTCCGTGGTGTCAATCGACATGATTCCGATCCGGTTACTGGATTTACAATCAGTCCGGAACAGATTACAACCGATCTTACGTTGATGAAGCAGCATAATTTTAATTCGATCCGTTCCAGCCACTATCCGAACGCACCATTTTTCTATGAAATGTGTGACAAGTATGGATTCATGGTGATAGATGAAGCAGATATTGAAGCTCATGGTCCATTTATGATCTACAGAAAAGAAGACACCGATTACAATCGGTTCAAACGATGGAATGAGATGATTGCAGATGATCCGGCATGGGAAGAGGCAATCGTTGATCGCGTAAAACTCATGGTGGAACGTGACAAAAACCGTTTCTGTATTGTTATGTGGTCAATGGGAAATGAGAGTGCTTATGGCTGCAACTTTGAAAAAGCACTGGAATGGACAAAGCATTTTGATCCAGACCGCATCACACAATATGAGAGTGCAAGATACCGTAATTATGATGAAACATATGATTACAGCAATCTGGATGTGTACAGCCGGATGTATCCGGCGCTTTCCGAAATTCAGGAATATCTGGATAAAGATGGAAGCAAACCCTTCCTTTTGGTAGAGTACTGTCACAGTATGGGAAACGGACCTGGAGATTTTGAAGATTACTTCCAGATGATTCAGGATAATGATAAAATGTGCGGCGGCTTTGTCTGGGAATGGTGTGACCATGCGATTGCTCATGGAACTGCTGAGAATGGAAAGACTATATATGCTTATGGGGGCGACCATGGCGAAGAAATTCATGATGGCAACTTCTGTATGGATGGATTAGTATATCCGGACAGAACGGTACATACAGGACTTTTGGAATACAAGAATGTTTATCGCCCGGCAAGGGTTATTTCCTATGACAAAGAAAGCGGAGAACTGGTGCTTCATAACTACATGGATTTTGATGACTTGAAAGATTATGTGAAGATCAGTTATGAACTGACGCAGGACGGGCTTGTAATCAGCAAAGGTAAACTTCCAGAAGTTTCAGCAGCACCACACAGTGAAGGAAAAATAAACATTAAAATCAATGTGCCAGAGAGTGGAAAATGTTATTTGAAATTTATTTACCATCTGAAAAAGGAATTGCCACTGTTGGATGAAGACCATATTCTTGGATTCGATGAAATTGAGGTAAGCAAAGACGGTGCAAAATGTAAACTTGCTGAGAAATGGCTACAAAAAACAGCAGTGGACTCTGAGTTACAGGTAAATGAAAATGATACACAGATCCATATCAAGGGGCGTGAATTTGCTTATACCATAGACAAACGTACTGCACTCTTTACAGAGATGAAATTCGCAGGGCGGGAATACTTGAACCATCCGATGGAGTTAAATATTTGGAGAGCTCCAACAGATAACGATATGTACATCAAGTCTGAATGGAAGAAAGCCCATTATGATAAAGCTTATACAAGAGCTTACACGACAGAGGTCGTGCAGGGAAAGCATGGTGTGAAAATTACAAGCCATGCATCCGTTGTGGCAAAGACAGTCCAGAAGATTCTTGATGTGACGATCACATGGAAAATAGAAGCTGCTGGAAAGATTGATGCAGATATTGCAGTAACAAAAGATGATGAATTTCCGGATCTGCCAAGATTTGGTGTGAGGATGTTCCTGGATAAAAAACTTTCAGCTGCAAGATACTTTGGAATGGGACCGCAGGAAAGCTATTGTGACAAACATCAGGCTGCGAGCCACGGCTTGTACCAGGCAAATGTAGACGATTTGCATGAGGATTATATTCGCCCACAGGAAAATGGAAGCCATTATGATTGTGAATATGTAGAGCTTAACAACAGCCGATATGGAATTGTGGCATCCGCGGGAAATGCATTCTCATTCAATGCTTCTTATTATACGCAGGAAGAACTTGAGAAGAAAACACATAATTATGAACTGACAGAATCAGATAGTGTAGTATTTTGCATTGACTACGCATTAAATGGCATTGGTTCTAATAGTTGTGGTCCAGTTGTATTGGATCAGTACCGATTTGATGATGTATTATTCCGGTTCCAGTTTACACTGATACCGTATGTAAAGGGATAATAAAGTTTCCTGTAATCCGTAAACAAGGAAGGATAGTCTGATTGCAATGTAAAGTCTGGATATACAGAGCAATCAGACAAAAACAGAGAAAAAATTAGAATTAGACATCATACGGTTAGACATATTGAGATTCTAAGTGCGATGAAGATGAGGCGGAAAGAAATTCGATGGAAGAAAAAAAGTATTTGAAATGGTATAATAAAATTGGATATGGATCAGGTGATATTGCAGGTAATGTAGTCTATGCGTTCCTGACATCTTTCATGATGGTCTATCTGACGGACTCAGTAGGACTTGCTGCAGGTGTCGTAGGTACCCTGATTGCCGTATCAAAACTATTTGATGGTTTTACGGATATATTTTTTGGATCAATGATTGACAAAACACACAGTAAAATGGGAAAAGCGAAACCCTGGATGCTATATGGATATATTGGTTGTGCCATTACGCTGGTCTGCTGTTTTGCAGTACCGGTCAGCTTGAGAACAACGGCCAAATATGTATGGTTCTTTATCTCTTACACACTGTTAAATGGTGTGTTTTATACAGCAAACAATATTGCTTATTCAGCACTTACGTCACTGATTACAAAGAACAGCAAAGAGCGTGTGCAGATGGGATCTTACCGTTTTATTTTTGCGTTTTCAACAAGTCTTCTGATTCAGGCAATTACAGTTGGATTTGTAGATAAATGTGGTGGAGATGCTGCAGCATGGAGAACGGTTGCTATTATCTATGCAATCATTGGTCTTGTCGTAAATACGATTTCAGCACTTTCTGTTAAGGAACTTCCGGAGGAAGAACTTAACGAAGGAGAAGTAAAGGATGATAATGAAAAGTACGGAATGGTACAGGCATTCAAGCTTCTTGTTAAAAACAAATATTACATGATGATTTGTGGAGCATATATTTTACAGCAGTTATATGGTGCCATGATTGGGTCTGGCATTTATTACATGACATGGTTACTGAAAAATAAGAATTTGTTTGGACAATTTGCATGGGCAGTAAATATTCCACTGATCATTGCCCTGATTTTCACACCGACATTAGTTGGTAAGTGGAAAGGTATGTATAAACTGAACTTAAGAGGTTATGTCTTAGCAGTCATCGGTAGAGCACTTGTTGTTGTTGCTGGATATATGGGCAGTGTTCCGCTGATGATGGCGTTTACAGCTCTTGCAGCCTTAGGTCAGGGACCATGGCAGGGAGATATGAATGCAGTTATCGCATCCTGCTCTGAATACACTTATCTTACACAGGGAAAGAGAATTGACGGAACGATGTATTCTTGTACTTCTCTTGGTGTAAAAATTGGTGGAGGTATTGGAACCGCTGTTGTTGGATGGATGCTTGAGTTCAGTGGATATGTCGGAACAAATGCAACTCAGCCGCAGTCTGCACTTGATATGATGCAGTTCATGTATCTTTGGTTTCCGTTAATCTTTGATGTATTGATTATGTTTGTACTTTCAAGAATGAATGTAGAAGATGCAAATAAAAAACTGAAAGCAGAAAAAGGAATCGCTGCAGATGAAGTAACAGATACATCAGACATAAATTAGAATTGACAGGAAAAAGTGTTGTCTGATTGTTGTTCGATGAGACAGTGCTTTTTCTATATATAAGGTGATCGGGGTGGTATTATGGAAATTAAAAAAACAATCGAATTATTGAATGGAACTTTTTTCGATAATAAATTAACAGAATTATATGTTGATTTGAACCGGATTCCATATGAGAAGGAACGATATCGAAAAGCAATCGACAGTTACAAGACATTTTTTGGTGAAGGTGAAATAGAGATATTCAGTGCACCTGGAAGAAGTGAAATAGGTGGGAACCATACGGACCATCAGCATGGGGAGGTACTGGCCGCATCCATTAACAATGATGCAATCGCAGTTGCAAGAAAACTGGATGAACCGATTGTAAAAGTGATGTCAGATGGATATAGTGATATGAGTATCATTCAGCTGGATGAGCTGGCGAAAAAAGCAGAAGAAGGTACCACGAATGCACTCATCCGTGGTGTACTTGCCAAGATGAAAATGGATGGTCATGCAATTGGAGGATTTCAGGCATATGTGACCAGTGAGGTGTTGACCGGTGCAGGCCTTTCTTCCTCAGCTGCTTTTGAAACACTTATTGGAACGATTCTTTCCTATATGTACAATGGTGGTGAAGTTAATCCGATAGAAATTGCCAAGATTGGTCAGTATGCAGAAAATGTATATTTCGGAAAACCATGTGGTTTAATGGATCAAATGGCATGTTCAGTAGGAAGTCTGATACATATTGATTTTGCAGATCCGGAAAATCCGATTGTGGAACAGCTGAAGTTTGATTTGAATACATATGGATATAGTTTATGCATTACAGATACGAAAGGCACTCACGCAGATTTAACCCCAGACTATGCAGCAATTCCACAGGAAATGAAAAAGGCAGCGGAATGTTTTGGAAAAAACTTTTTAGGAGAGGTATCCAAGGAAGAGATTATCAATAATATCACACGGATACGTGACTGCGCTGGTGATCGTGCTGCACTCAGGGCATTACACTTTGTATGCGAAAATGAGCGTGTCAAAGAGGAAGTAGATGCACTAAAAAAGAATAATTTTCCACAATTTCTGACCAAAGTGAAAGAATCCGGAGATTCTTCTTTTAAATACCTTCAGAACGTATATACATGTCACGATGTGCAACATCAGAATGTGTCTATTGCATTGGCATTAAGTGACGTGATATTTGGAGAAAAAGGCGTGTGTAGAGTACATGGAGGAGGATTTGCAGGAACCATACAGGCATTTATTCCCAATTATCTGGTGTCCAACTATCAAAAAGAGATGGATAAGATATTTGGAAAGGGTTCCTGTGAAGTATTAAAAATTCGTAAGTATGGTGGCATAAAAGTTTTATAATCATAAAAACAAAGAAAAGGAGAAATGATCTATGAGTAGCATTTTAGTATTGGGCGGAGCAGGTTATATTGGTTCTCATACTGTATATGAGCTGATTGCGGCAGGAGAAAATGTAGTAGTTGTTGATAATCTTGAAACAGGTTTTCATAAGGCTGTTCACCAAGATGCAAAATTTTATCAGGGAGATATCCGGGACAAGGCATTTATAGATTCTGTATTTGAAAAAGAGGAGATCGATGGAGTTATTCATTTCGCAGCCAATTCACAAGTTGGAGAGAGTATGGTAAATCCACTCAAATATTACAACAACAATCTGTGCGGAACAGAAGTATTACTAGAAAGTATGGTCGCACATGGCGTTAACAAGATTGTTTTTTCTTCGACAGCAGCCACATATGGAGAACCGGAACGTATTCCTATACTTGAAACAGACCGCACAGTTCCAACAAACTGTTATGGCGAAACAAAGCTTTCCATGGAGAAGATGTTTAAATGGACAGCCAATGCCCATGATTTACGTTTTGTATCCTTACGTTATTTCAATGCCTGTGGAGCACATCCAAATGGAAAAATAGGGGAAGCCCATAATCCGGAAACGCATCTGATTCCATTGATCTTGCAGGTACCTAATGGGAAAAGAGAATATATTTCTATTTTTGGAAACGATTATGACACAAAAGATGGTACATGCGTAAGAGATTACATTCATGTGAATGATCTTGCGCAGGCTCATATTCTAGCCATGGAATATTTAAGAAAAGGCAATGAAAGTAATATTTTTAATCTTGGTAACGGAGTAGGATTTACAGTAAAAGAAGTTGTGGAAACAGCTAGAAAAGTAACAGGACATCCGATTCCGGCAAAGGAAGAACCTAGACGATCAGGAGATCCTTCAACACTGATTGCATCTAGTGAGAAGGCAAAAAACATTCTTGGGTGGAAGCCTAAATTTGATGACCTAGAGACAATTATTACAACGGCTTGGGAATGGCATAGAAATCATCCGAATGGTTATGAAGCATAATATGAGTAGGAGGAAACGGTAAAATGATTGATCAGCTGATTTCTGAACTGGTGGCTTATGGACTAGAAAATGGACTAATAGATGATGCAGATAAAGTGTATGTTACAAATGGCTTATTGGAATTGTTTCAAAGGCAAGATTATCAAGAACCGGAGAAACTAGGAAAACCGAGAAAATTACAGCTCATTTTGGATGATTTGTTAGAGTTTGCGTTGTCACAGGGAATTCTTGAAGATGATACAGTGACAATGAGGGATCTTCTCGATACAAAGATCATGGGTATTTTAACACCTGCACCGTCCGTGGTAAGAAAAATTTTTGAAGAAAAATATCAGGTATCCCCAAAGGCAGCAACTGAATTTTATTATCATTTCAGCCAGACTACAAACTATATCCGCACAGATCGGATTATAAAGGATGAAAAGTGGGAGACCGATACAGAATTTGGCAAGATGGATATCACAATTAACTTGTCAAAACCAGAAAAAGATCCAAGGGATATTGCAAAAGCTGGAACTGCAAAAAAATCTGGATATCCGGCGTGCCTGCTCTGCAGGGAAAACGAAGGGTATGCAGGTCACCTCTCACATCCAGCAAGACAAAACCACAGGATTATACCAATTACTCTGTGTGGAGAACAGTATTATTTGCAGTATTCACCATATGTGTATTATAATGAACATTGCATTATATTTAATAAGAATCATATTCCGATGGCGATTAATGAGATGACTTTTAATAAACTCCTTGATTTTGTTAAGCAGTTTCCGCATTATATGGCAGGTTCCAATGCAGATCTGCCAATCGTAGGAGGATCTATTTTGAGTCATGATCATTTTCAGGGTGGCAGTTATGTCTTTGCTATGGCAAAAGCTCCTTACGAACAGGAATTTGACTTAGAGAGATATCCCGATATACATGCAGGAATTGTAAAGTGGCCGATGTCAGTGATCCGTTTGCAGGGGAGAGCAATGGATAGTATTGTAGCGGCTGCAAATCATATCCTTACGAAGTGGCGTGGATATTCGGATCCAGAAGTTAATATTTTCAGTGAGACGGATGGTATTCCACACAATACAATTACGCCGATTGCAAGGATGCGTGGAGATTTGTATGAACTGGATTTGGTTTTGCGTAATAATATCACAACTGTTGATTGTCCTCTCGGACTTTTCCATCCGCATGCTGAATATCACCATATCAAAAAGGAAAATATTGGACTGATTGAAGTTATGGGACTGGCTGTATTACCTGCAAGATTGAAGAAAGAGATGGCAGAACTAGAACAGGCAATTCTGAATCATGAAGACCTGAGACAGAATGAAGCAATGGCTGCCCATGCTGAATGGGCAGAGGGATGGATACCAAAATATAAGATTACAGATAGTAATATTCATTCTATCATACAGAAAGAAATTGGAATTGTGTTTGCGAAAGTTCTGGAGGATGCAGGCGTTTACAAGAGAACAGATGAAGGGAAAGCTGCATTCAAAAGATTTATTGAAAGTTTATAAAAAAAGGACCACTTCATTTTTGTGAAATGGCCTTAAGAAAATATTCAGTTTTCACAAAATAGTCCTTTTAGTATTTATACATGGTAAGGATGCACAAAATATTCAGTGTAGAATACTAAAAGGTCATTCAGATATTTTTTTAGGTTGCTCATTTGCAATTCCTCCTTTCCTTATTTACAAGTTGATTATAAGATAGGTGTAAAAGGATTACTTGCCAAATCGAAAGAAGATATAGACAAATGTTGCAAAGGGGAGTATTTCATGCAGTTAAAATATGTTGACACAAAAGAGGAGATCATAGCAATAAATAGGAAGTCAAAACATATTGAACCACATCTTCATAATGCGCTGGAGATTGTTTGTGTAACAAGTGGAGCATTAGAGCTTGGTGTCGGACAGGAACTATATCATATGGATAAAGGAGATATAGGCTTTGTATTTCCAGATGTTATTCATCACTATCAGGTACTGACACCCGGTGTAAATAAAGCGACTTATCTGATTGCATCGCCATTTACGATTGCCAAATTTGCAGATATTATGCAATCCATGGCTCCTGAATATCCGATCATCAAAGCGGAAAAGGTTGAACCGGAGGTATATAGGGTTATAAATGCGATTTTAGAGACAGAACAGTCGGATATTACTGTTGCACAGGCATATCTTCAAATTGTGTTGGCATGCTGCATAGGAAAATTAAATTTGGTAGAAAAGAGTAATGTGGGGAGCAACGATCTTATTTACCAGACAGTTTCCTATATATCAGCAAATTTTAAGAAGAAATTTTCGTTGGAAGAGATGGCAAAAGATCTGGGGGTGAGCAAATATGTTTTATCCAGACTCTTTTCCAAAACATTCCATAGAAACTTTAATCAATATCTTAACAATGCAAGGCTGAACTATGCATGCCATCGTTTGGAAAATACGAGTGATTCTATTACAAACATTTGTCTGGATAGTGGATTTGAAAGTCAGAGAACATTTAACCGAGTATTTAAAGAAAGATATAAAATATCACCGAGTGATTATCGGAGTACTTGTGTGAAAGAGATGTTGTCATAAAAGGTACTGTTGGTAGAAATATTTACTTCAATTTCACAGTACTATGTATTTGATTTTATGTGTGGATGATATTATATAAAAATATTTGTAGAAAATAGCGCTTTATTTTATTATGAAAAGAGCAAGGTGTATTCTAAAGAAACAAGAAAAGAAGGGCGCATGTGAACATGAGAAAATCCATAATCGATTTTAATGAAAAAAAAGGATTCATCTGTGATATGGATGGTGTGATTTATCATGGCAATCAGATATTGCCAGGTGTTCCAGAATTCATCCAGTGGTTGCATGATGAAAAGAAAGAATATTTATTTTTGACAAATAATAGTGGATATACACCACGGGAATTAAATCAGAAACTGGCAAGGATGGGACTTGATGTGCCAGAAGAACATTTTTACACCAGCGCATTGGCAACAGCCGCTTTTTTAAAGGAACAGGCGGCAGGCTGTTCAGCATTTGTGATAGGAGAAGCCGGTCTCTTCAATGCACTTTATGATGTAGGCATTACAATGAATGATGTAAATCCGGATTATGTTGTTGTGGGAGAGGGACGCTCCTATTCATTGGATACTTTAACGAAAGCAACGAATTTAGTTCTGAAGGGAGCTAAGTTGATTGGAGCAAACTCGGATGTTTCCGGACCGATCGAGAACGGAATCGCTCCTGCCTGTCGTGCATTGATTGCACCCATTGAAATGGCAACAGGTACACAGGCATATTTCTGTGGGAAACCGAATCCACTGATGATGAGAACAGGATTAAATATGCTTGGATGCCATTCGGCAGAAGCTGTAATGGTTGGGGATCGTATGGATACAGATGTGATTTCAGGAATGGAAAGTGGTATGTCTACTGTATTGGTTCTCTCTGGATGTTCAACGAAGGATACCCTCAAAACTTATGCTTATCTTCCCACAATGGTATTGAATGGAGTGGGAGATATCGCCAGTATGGCAAAAGCAAAAGAGGAATAGTGTGTATAGGCAAGTACAAGGAGGTAAAGTATATGATGAAACTTGAAAATTTTGTAGGAATGATGACAGGACATTTTGATAATAAGGATCAATTTAAGAAAATGCAGGCAGAGGGGAAAACATACCCATATGCGGAACATGTAAATACAATCTGTAATGACAAAATAAATAACCTTCCCGAAGATTTCAAAGGAAAATTTGTTGTTGAAGAGAGTTATTATGAAATTAATGGGAAACGTCATGCATCTCCACATCTTTTCCTTATCACGGAAATAGAACAGGGAATTTTACTTTCTTCTTATGAAATTCCAAAAGGAGAAGATAAAAATACATTTTCATATGATTCTATGAAGAATGTTGATTACTCTAAACTAGAAAAATCTGAAAAATTTACCCCGGCACTTTATCATGAAAAGGACAGAATCTGGGAGGGAGGCAGCACAAGCCAGTTCTCTCCGGTAATGACATTCAAACTTTGGGAAAAGTTTTCCAACAATTTTCTGGAAGTATCGGAAAGCATGGAAGTTAATGGAAAGAGAACTTTTGGATATGATGAACCAATAATTTATAAGCGTGTATAATCAAAGGTCTGCATAGTTATTTCTCAGTAAAAACGACGGTTCATGTCCATAGACTTTTGAAAAATTTGGTTTTGATGAAGTATTTGGAAGAAGTGCAGTTATGGAGCTTCTTGAGCTAAAAGCTTCAGGTGTTTCAAAACTTCTTTCCAATTTAGTGCGGGCAGATATTATTGAGCCAGTATTCGATCACGGAAAAGGAAAATATAAATTCAAGAAGTAATTTAACAGATTAAGTTCATTGAACAAAAAAGCCGTTATGGGCGAAAATTTTCAATGAATATATCGTATGATAAAGAGGTGTTTGCAGGTGTGCAGCACCTTTTTGAGTTATTGGGACAAAGATAAAAATATTTTCACTGAATATTTTAGCCTTTTTAGGCTATAATTTTCAGTGAGAACTTGAAAACCAGATAAAAAACATATATAATATTGATTGAAAAAGCCTAAATGGGCAGAAATTCTCAATGAAATGGAGTGGGCTTTATGGAAATTAAGCGTGATAGTTACCTTGAGCAGTTGATTTCATATCGTTTTGACGGCTTAGTGAAAGTAATTACCGGTATCAGGAGATGTGGTAAATCCTATCTTCTCAAAAATATATACCGAGATTATTTAATTGAAAATGGTGTGAAAGAGGAGCAGATTATTACAATTGAGCTTGACCTTGCGAAAGATATTAAATATCGTAATCCGCTTATTCTTTCATCTTATGTAAGAGAGAAAGTGGAAAAGAGCAAAGATGAGTATTATCTTTTCGTTGATGAAATTCAAATGTCTGATGAGGTGGCTAATCCATATAATCCGGACGGTAAGAAAATTACTTTTTACGATGCCCTTAATGATTTGAGAGGTTTATCAAATTTAGATGTTTATGTAACCGGAAGCAATTCAAAAATGCTTTCCAGCGACATTCTTACTGAATTTAGAGGACGAAGCGATGAAATAAGAGTACATCCACTTAGTTTTGCGGAATATTACTCTGCTGTTGGTGGGGATAAAAATGAAGCATTTGATGAATATGCATTCTATGGCGGTATGCCGCTTATTTTGTCAAGATCTAATGATACGGCTAAGATGAATTATCTGAAATCACTTTTCTCAGAAGTGTATATTAAAGACATTGTGGAACGTAAGAGAATTGAAAGGCAGGATGTTCTGGAGCAGATTTTAGATTTGCTTTGCTCATCAGTTGGCTCATTAACAAATCCGACCAAAATTGCAAACACTCTGAAGTCGAAACAAGGGGGCGGTGTGTCTGCTAATACAATTCGGGCATATATCGGACATTTGGAAGATGCGTTCCTTTTTTCAGAAAGTAAGCGATATGATGTAAAAGGAAAATCCTATTTTGATTCGCCAAATAAATATTACTGCGAAGATATTGGACTTAGAAATGCAAGAATAGGTTTCCGTCAGCAGGAAATGACTCATATAATGGAGAACATCATATATAATGAGTTGAATATCAGACAGTTTTCTGTTGATGTAGGTGTTGTTTATGCAAGGACACTCAGTGAAAAAGGCAATTCAATTCGTACTCCAAGGGAAATAGATTTTGTTGTAAATTCAGGCGGAAAACGAACCTATATCCAGTCAGCGTATGCGATGCTGACTGATGAAAAAGCAGAAGTAGAACTTAGACCATTTATGCTTACAGGAGATTCTTTCCCTAAAATTGTTGTAAGGAAAGATATAGGAAAGCGCTGGTATGATGATAACGGCATTTTGAATATCAATGTGATTGATTTCCTTTTGGATAAGGAGCTTATATAAAAAGAGCATATAGTGGTCCTATGTCAAGATTTAGTACAAATTAAAATGAGAAGTTCTGCCTGCTAAGCAGCAGACAGTAACATACCCCTCTCATACAGCTTTTCATATTCGTCAGGTGATACA
>NZ_JBQKGG010000023.1:0-18912 GCF_052118925.1 Candidatus Paralachnospira sp. LCP21S3_A2 | reverse complement strand
GTTCACCGTACTGTCGCAGTTTGAATGGCAGCGTAAATGGCCACTTCCAACCGCCCACCAGCGTCATGATCGATACTCCGGTGCGGGTGATAGACTGGAAAAAAGGATCCAGACAGGTCAGCTCTGCCAGAAACTGCAGTTTCTCATGAATATTGGTCTGTTTATACGTAAATCCCTCCACTCGATACGGGATCTGCCTCTTAGCTCCGGCGCTCTCCACTGTCAAAACACCCTCTTCGTCCGGACGAAAAAAGGAAACCAGAAACAATCTCATTTCTGATTTCCCTGCCCGTTTTTTATATTCTGCAGTCACGGTAATGTCCCGCTGCGGGATCCTCGTCTTGGTGTAGCGGCTTCCAACTCCCCGGATCCGTTCCGCCGAAGAGATCTTATAGTCGGCGCCCTCGATTCCACTGTAATCAATGATTCCAAAATCATTCGCTCCGACCGTCAGGGATCTTCCGCCCTGTTCAAAAGTAAATTGCAATCTATCTTCCGCCAAAGGCCAGTTCCCTCCCTACTTTTTTCAGCTCTCTTGCATTTTCCACCGCGGTGCTCTTCGATCCGTAAATATTGACATTCTGGACCATTCCGGTTTTATTCGCCAGCAGTCCGGCAATCTGCTCCAACAGATCCGTGACTGCACCGATATCCATGCTTTCCATTCCGGCAGACGCCGTTCCGTTCCCGGCACTCTGTGCCTGGTATTCCAGATAAGGGGATGCTCCTCCCCACTGGATCTGTCCGCCCATCTGGCTCTCGTATGCATCAATAGCTGCTCTCGCAGTCTCTGCATACGTCCGTTCCAGGCTCGGCGTGGACGCCTGTGCCCCCTCAATGGCGCCTTCTACCGTATACGCGCCGATCCGGCGGAATACTCTGGACGGTGAGTGGATCTGCAGGGTATTCTGTGCCGCAACGATGGCGGCAGAAGCAACCGCACTTGCCGCCGTGATCACATGCGACTGTCCCTGGCTGATTCCGCTTGCCAGCCCAAGAGCCGCATTATATCCGATGTTCCGCATAGCCGCCATGGTCAGCGTATTCTGCGCCGCGTTGATCACCGCCAGTGAGATGTTGGTGACTGTAGATACCGCAACCATCTGCGTCTGCTCCATGCCTTTTACCAGGCCGGACACAACATAGACACCGGTCTGCATGGTCTTTCTGGACGGTGATGCTACGCCGAGGCTGGTGTCAATGGACTTTAACAAGGAGTCACCTGTTTCATCTCCGGCTTTCTGCAGCTCCCCGGCCGCATTCTTCATTCCGGACACCAGTCCCTGTACCACGTATTCTCCGCTTTCCCCTGCTGATGCGTTCATGCTTTGAGCCAGAGACGCAAATGCCTCGGATCCTCCGGCGGACAGTTCGCCGACCGACTGGGTGAGCTCCTGCCCCCACTGATCCGTCATGCCCTTGATCTGCACGCTCTGACCCCACAGTTCGTTTGCCTTTCCCAGCTCTTCCCCGGACATATCAACAAACGTCTGTACATAGGCCGCGCCTTCCGGTCCCATAGATGCCAGCTTCTGCAGGAGATCCTCGTTAATTCCGCGATCTGCCAGTGTTGCCAGATTGCTCTCCCAGTTTTGCACTCCATCAATCTGGGACTGCATATTGCTGAGCATCTGATCCGTAGACATGGCAGTTCCAGCATCAAATTTCTCAAACATGTTCATCTGAGATTCCAGAGCACTCTGGACATTGTCCTGCATGGTGAGGACGCTCTCCGTCACCTTGACCGCCAGCTCCTGCTGTCCCTCAGACAAGTTGTTGTATGCTTCTAACTCCTGCCCCGCTGCTGTGATCGATGCCTGGGAAGCCTGCTTCTGGGCATCACTGGCCCCTGCCAGAGATTCGGTTCTGGATGCGTCCGCCTGGTTCATCTGGTTCGCAGCGTCCATATATCCGTCAGCTGTCGCCGTGGCTTCGTCCACCGCACTCTTATACTCCTCGACAGCGGTGTTTGCGCTCTTCTGGCTGTCCTCCAGATCCCGGATTTCTCCGGTAAGGGTCGTCATTGCCTCGGAATAGCTTACTGTCTCCCCGTTGACCTCATAGGTCTGATTCTGTAGATCCGATAGCTGTTTGGCATATTTTTCTACATCTTCCGATCCTTCCGCCCTGGCTTTTTCCAGATTTTCTTCTGCGATTTTTATTGATTCCAGCCTTGCTGTTTCTGCCTGCTGGATTGCTCCCATCTTGGTCTGCTTTGCCGCAAGCTCATCGGTGACTTTCTTCTGGGTCTGCTGAGCCTCCACCAGATCCGTTGTTGCATCTACAACAGCGTCATAGGAATCTGCCGCGGCCCTGGTGTATGCTTCCGCCAGCGCCATCTGCTTCATGTTGTTCACATAGGATCGGATCTGTTCGCTTCCCATGTTGAGCTTTCCGGTCACGGAATCGATCTTTAACCCCATGTCCGGATACAGGCTGTTTAATTCACCGACCAAGGTCGCCATCCGCCCCTGCTCTTCATTGGTCAGGGATGTTTTATCCGCCAGATTAGCCAATTCTTCGGCGGCCGAGGATGCTACTTCGGCGGTGGACTGCGCTTTGCTCACGGATTCCGCCGCCGTATCCATGGCAGTGCTCAGCTTCTCCTGGGATTCTTCCAGCTTTTTATTGGTCTCTTCGACCTCTTCTCCCAGCTTTTCGGTTTCAGTCCCCGCTTCCCTGTTTCCGGCTGATAACAAGGCCACAGCACCGACCAGTGCTCCGACGCTTGCCACTAATAACAATACCGGACAGGCTCCCATGGCAACGTTCAGACCCTCCTGGGCCACTGTGGCCGTTTCCGTTACCGCCGCTTCCGTTCCCTTTGCTGCCGCATCCACACCGGAGGCTGTGGCGCTCGCTGTCGATGCCGCTGCATTTTTAGTTTTTTCCGTCGTCTCTGCCTCAGTCGCTGCTGCCGTTGCCACAGATGCGGCCGCAACTCCTTCCTGTGCTTTGGATAGCGCTTTCAAGGCGTTAGCCACATCATTGGAATTTCTTAACGTTTTAATGTTGATCGCAACTTTCGCGATCTTCGGCGCAACAACTCCAGCGGCGGCTCCGGCAACTCCCAATACTGATATAATACGTTTTGCCGCAGGCGGCCAGGAATCAAATTTCTTTTTTATTCTTTCAACCGCTGACGCAGCCTTGTTGATGGCCGGTTCCGCGACTGTGAAAAACTCACCGACCAGACTGCTGCCTGCCGCTTTGAGGTTATTGGTTGCTACGGTCATCTGATCCCACGGATCCAGTGTAGCATTATAGGTGTCCTCCACCGTATTGCTGTAATTACTCAGAGAATCGGAGAGCGTATCCAGATTGATCCGTCCGCTGCGGATTCCGTCTGCCATAACCTGGGCGCCCTTGGTACCAAAAGTATTCTGGGCGATGGCCAGAGCCTCAGTGCTGGTCTCTGCATTTTTAATGCTCTCGATGGACTTATCCAGTCCCTCTCTTGCGGTCAGTCCCTCTTTGGCATAGTTATTGACGGCGGTCTTTAAACTCTTCAAAGCCGCTCCGGCATCCACGCCGTTAGCTTCAAACATGGCCATCAGGTTGACAGATTCCTCCACGCCAAGATTTAATTCCTTAAACATGGCCGCGTTGGAATTGACGCTGTCCATCAATGAGGTTACGCTGATCCCGGTTTCCTGCCCTCTGGCGGTCATGATTCCAAGGAGGTTTCCAGAATCCTCGGCAGTCAGGTTGAACTGGGTCAGGATCTTGTCCGTTGTGTCGATGGAGCTGTTCAGATCAGTCCCGTTGATCTCCGCAAACCGGATAAACTGCTTCGAGGTTTGTTCCAGCGCTTTCCCGGTCTGTCCAAATCTTGTATTGACCTCACCGACCGCCGTTCCAACGGTCTCCATATCGGTCGGCAGATCTCCAAAGATCCGATCCGCCACGTTGTTTAAATCTTCCAGAGCCTCTCCGGTCGCTCCGGTCTTGGTGATGATAATGTCATACCCGTCATCCAGCTCTCTGGCCGCCTGGTATGCGGAGGAGGCTGCCTTCTGTGCCGTCTCCCCCACCATCCCCCAAAGTTCTTTTTTTAACGCTGCGCTCTCAAACTTGGTTACACTGTTGTTAAGGTTCTTGGTTTCCTGCGTGGCACTGTTTAATTTTTTCCCAAAGTTATCGATGGAGATCGCACACTGATCAGTAGATTTCTCTGCCTCATTCATATATTTGGCATTCTCATCGACTGCCTGAGAAGCCTTTAAAGTCTGGGCCTGAGCATTGTTTAACTGCTTCTGCCAGTCGTTTACCCGGTCGCCGGCTTTCTGATAGGCTTCTTCTCCGCTTGCAACCGCATTTTCCAGACTGGCCACGGTCTCCCGCTGCTTCTGCATCTCTTCTTCCGATGCGGTTCCTGCTGCTTCCATCTCCTGGAGCTTATTCTTGGCATCCTCCAGCTTGTTTTTATAATCCCCCAGCTCTGTCCCAACACGGTTATAATCGCTAACCGCATGGCTCAGACCGGTTCTTACTGCCTCTTCCTTTTTTACCTGGGCATCTAACGTCTTTGTTAAAACCTCATGCTTCTTTTTCAGGCTTTCCAGGGAATTTGCGTTCCCGGCTGTCTGTGCCTTTACCAGGTTCATCTCCGATTTCATCGCAGAGAGGCTTTTATTGCAGGAGCTTACCGCTAATTTGAATTCTTTTTCTCCGTCCAGAGCAATCGTTGCTCCGATTTTTCTTTTACTTGCCATAGCTTCCTCCGGTTATTCCGCTCCCGATTTTCTGCATCAAAAAACCGCCTGCTTTCACAGACGGTTCCGTAATATTTGTATTTTTTTCTTTAATCTCATCCGCTTTTCTGCTTTTCGTCTTCTCCGTTCCACTTCCCTCTGATATCGGCTCTCAAACGTTGCTTCATCCAGATACTTGTTCAGATCAATTATATCTCTGCAATAAGAAATGGTAAAACGGATATATAACACAAGCAGCCACATTCCACCAACAAACAATCCTACCAGGATTCCGTCATAAAACAATCCCTCGAAAAAGCTGAACTCACTTTTCTGGCTTCCTACTGTAACGACTATCAAAAGTGTCACATAGGCCACAATCCATTTATACTTCCACAAAAGCCTTGCATACCGTTTGATTTTATCCTTCATCGCAAAGACTCCCTTCTGCCTGCTATTATACCATTTACAGATCCAGAATGGAAGTCTCTTTCCTGGTTTCCTCAAACAGAATCTTCTGGATTTTCATGTTGTGGTAGGATTTCCAGTGATCGAACAGATCACACCAGGTCCCGAAAGACATCCTGGCAATCTCCCGTTCCCGGAGGCCGATCTGCAGCCCGGTAAAAAGCACCCAGCTAAAGTCTACTCGGAAGTCTCCCCGCTCTTCGTCTCCGGATTCTGCGGGGTCTGTGCGTTTTTTCGTTCAAAGCACCGCACATATTCATCATGGACCATTCTGGCAAGATCGATAGGCGGCAGATCCACGTTCCGGATCAGCTCCTTCCTGCTGATGGTCTTTCCGGGTTCTTCAATGTCCAGCCCCTCTTCCACAAACCAGTACAGGGCATCATTTACGGCGCTGATCTTCGGATAGCCATAAGTGCCGATGATCAGCCCCTCCTTGTTCTTGATTGGCTTTCCCTTATCATCAAGTTTGGGCTCAAATTTGTAGATCAGATCCTCAAACGCGATCAGATCCCCATATTTGTCCTGGATCTTCTCCAGCACTGCCATATCGCACCGGATCGGATAGGATTCTCCGGACAGCTCAATATGATTCACTTTTTCAAACATTTGTTCTCTCCTTTTCGCGGCGGGAATCCCCGCCGCTTATAGTTAAGCCGCCGTTGTAAACTTTCCGGTGATCCAGGATACTGCTTCCGCCTCGGTGGCAAAGACATCCGTCTCCTTCCACACGCCGTCATCGTCTGCGGTTGCCTTTCCGGTAATGGACGGAGTCTTGTAGGTGATGCTCTCACCCTTGGTCTCGTAATCATCGGAGGGCTCCGTGAACTTAACCTTGGGAAGGAATGCTGCCACAAAAGACCGCACACCGTTTACTTTTTCCACCGAAATAAATCCAAATCCCACATAGCCGCTTTGGTCGTCGCGGTTGTAGGTCACTCCCTTTTTGGATCCGGTTGTCTCAACGGTATGCCCGAACATGGGCATCTGTGCCTCAATGGGGATGGTACTGGTTCCCAGTGTCACATCCGCATTGGTAAATTCCTTGTCATACTCCGACAGCTCATCGTTTGCGTAAAGGCTGCCTTCCGCAAAATTGGGGGTAATATTCAAAGACACCGCTTTTCCTAACTGGAACGGCGCTTCATACTTCCCATCTTCTTTTCTTGCCCCGATATAAGGGTTTCTCAGTCCGATAAATGCCATATACTTCTCCTCTCTGCCCTCATGGGCAAGTTATTCTTCCTCGATGTCGCATTCAAAAATGATGTGACGGATACTTTCGTTTTCGGTCAGCACTGTGATTTCGGGATAGGTAAATCCCTGGGCAAACAGTGCTTTCCGGATCTGCTGCTTAATTTTGTAAAAATCCTCCCGGATCGGCAGGAACAGATGGACCTGCACGGTGGCGATCACCACCGCCGGTTCATCGTCTGCAAATTCCGACGCATAATCGTCCGAATAGTTGTAGGTGATCCACCGTTCTGCCTCTGATCCTCGGTACACATCCGGCTCATACGGATAGCCAAACGGCTTGACCGCCTCCACAATTTTCTCGAAGGTTGTCACTTGCTTCCCACCTCCCGGTCAAAGACTTCCTGCATCTTCTCCAGCACAGCGGCTTCCGATTCCCGGACCGCCGGAGAGATGATCGGTGTGGCTGCCTGCTTGGATGTTCCAAATTCCATGTACACAGCCTTTTCCATGTTTCGGACTCCTTTTTTGTCCTTTCCGGTCGGCCTGGTGCAAATGGAATATCCATTTCCATTTTTATGCGGTCGAGTTGTTTTGATGGACGTTTCCATCGCTCCCGTATCTCTATGCGATCCTGCTCTTCTTTTCACGTTTGCTTCCAGGGGAGGCGCTGCCTCTTCTAACATCATCGGTGCAAGCCTGTCTGCATCCAAAAACGTCATATTTTTCAGTAATTCATCCAGTCCCTCGACCTCAAATCTTGCCATGATCTCTCCTCTCTCCGGTGAGCTGGATCAGCATGGACCGGTTGGGGCGGTATGTCCGTTTGATCTCATAAATCTCTCCGGTGCTTTCATCCACAAAAAAAGAGGCACCGTTATAGTTGCAGTCCTGGATCTCCACCACCAGATCCGCCCCATACCCGCACTGGTTCGCCAGGAGCTCATCGGATCTTGTCGCATCCAGCGCGGATGCGGGGATTCCCCGGAGATAGGTCCATTCCTCGGTCACAAATCCCCCAGGTTCCTGCTTTCGTACCTTTTCCTTCGGCAGCGCGATCGATCTATCCCACAAGTCCGTCATCTCCTTCCAGCGTCAGGCGGAACACCTTTTTCCGGTACAGATCCAGATATTTCTCCGTATCGGCCCGGTCATTTCCCAGATATGCTTTGACATACAGCGTCGCGGCTGTCAGGATCTGGTTTTGATGCTCTTCCGTCTGCAAGACGGCCTCGGTGACGCCGGAGGCCTTCAGATCCTGCTCGCAGTCATCCAGATAGGCGGCGATCTCTTCATCATATACATTGATCCCGTCTGCAATCCCGCAGCGTCTCTTTACTGCGGGCAGCTTGTCCTCCAGCATCCCGTCACCTCCTAAGCTACGATATAGCCGTTAACAAATGCCTCTGCGTCTCTGGTCTGGACATCCTCCCGCTCAATCGCACGGTAAATGGTCAGATCCTCCTCAAACGCATTGAGGTCACCGACTGCCGCCGTGGTGGATACCATGATGGTTCTCTGGGCCCGGTCAAAATACCAGATGCCCTCGTTCAGGTCGCCGATGATCATGGGGATTCTGGATTCGATCTCATAGTAGGTTCCGATATTTGTTTTCGTCGGTCCGACAACCGGATCATAGGTTCCGCTGCCCTTGGTGTAGTAAGTTTTTCCGGCTACGACATCCTTATCCTGGGTCTGTACGTACTCTTCTGCGTTTGGCAGATCGGTGTTGGGTACTACCTGCACCGGGATATACGCCGCGCCTGCTGCCAGTCTCATCTGCATCGGCTCCGACGGATCGGGAGACAGGAGATATCTGCCGTTGTTATCCTTTAAGGTATCCAGGTACTGGAGGCCGTTGTCGTTGGTCACAATGGACGCTGTTGCCTTAAAGGCAGCGCCAAGATCCACATTCAGGACCTTCTTGATTCCATCCAGATCCTTTACATTCACTGCTGCCTTCTTATGGATCTCTTCCAGGATCAGGTTGTTGGCGGTTACCCTGGATTCATCGCCGATCCATTCCGTCAGCGTTCCGGCGATGTTCGCATCGCTGTCCGCCAGCAGTTCGTTCGTCACCGGGAAATATCCCGCATACTTGGCAATCTCATAATCGATCCGCTCAAACTGCGGGGTTTCCTTGCCCGGAATCTTGCCCTTCTCGCCGACCTTTGTAAATCCGGTCTGCTGTGCACGCTTCTTAAAGGTCCGCGCTCCCTTGTTGGTTGTTACGTTTTCCACTCTTACCAAGCTCATCAGGGAGAACTTGGCATCCCGGTACGTATTGATCATGGTCTGGATGTCCTCCGGCACGGTATAACCGCCGTCTGCCTGAGTTCCTTCACTCATTCCTGTTACTGCGTTCCGAAAACCGTTTCTTGCTGCCTCGGCAAACTCTTTCACTGCATCCTTCTTTTCCAGCGGCTTTACTCCGGTTCCGGAAACCATGGCATTCTGCGCACCGGCAAGCGCGGTGTCATCCAGATCCTTTAACAGATCGAACTGGGTCTGCATGTTCTTAAGCTCGTCCTTGGCGGCTTTTGCCTCCTCCAGCTTCCCCTGCTCGGCCAGATTCTTCACTTCCAGCTTCTTCTCATTGATCTTGTCAAGCAGCTCTAATAACTTCTTGTTCATCCTCTTCTCTCCTTTTTTGGTATGAAAAAAGGACCTAGACCCCATACAGATCCAAATCCTCTAACAACTGTTTCTTTTCTTCTTCCCGGGCTTCTTTTTCCGCCCGCTGTTCCATGGCTTTCTGCCGGATCTCATCTGTCAGCCACATCCCGCTGTAGCTGTTGGTGTAGACCACCGACTGCTGCCCGGTTTCGATCTCATCCACAAAGCCATAATCCAGGCACTGATTTGCGGTAAGCCATGTCTCTTTGTCCATCAGCTTCAGGATCTCGTCCAGCGGTCTCCCGGATTTCTGGGTATATGCCGATGCCATCGCTGCATTCATCTGTTTCAGAATTTCGGCGTTTTTCTGCATATCGTGATAATCTCCGGACGCACCGGACAGGGACACGTTATGGATCATGATCATCGCCACCGGACTGATGGTACTGTGACCGGCCATTGCCACCACGCCTGCAGCACTTCCGGCCAGGCTCTGGATCCGGATGATTACATTCCGGCTTTTGGCCAGTGCACTGTAGATCTCCTGTCCTGCCATCACGGATCCGCCTCCGGAGTTGATCAGTACCTCGATCTCCTCTCCCTCTTCGGCTGCCTGGATGATGTCGGTCACATCCTTCGGACAGGTTGCTTCCATGTCAAACCAGTCATAGATCCATTTGTCATCGTTCCCGACAATATCTCCCCTGATGTTAATCGTTGCCATCCCCCTCACCTCCTTTCCCGTACTGTGTCCCGATCTGAGTGATCGGGATATAATTTCCATTGACCATCAGGACATCGCCGCCTTCTTTCGCCGGCATATCCAGATATTCCCTGGCTTCATTCGCGGTATAAAATCCGTTGTTGACTGCTTTCGCCAGATTCTCCATCTGGGTCTTGCTGTCGGTCCGAAGGATTGCCTTCTCGTTGAATTTATAAAAGAACTGCCCTTTGTCCTCCTGCGGTGTCAGGATCTTGGCGTTGATCTCCTCCTCATAGGCTTTCAGCCGGTAGCTCATGGTGTCCACCAGAAATGCCAGCTGCTGAGTCTCGCTGTTGGAATAGCTGGACTTGTCATAGTCGTTGATCTGATTCGGCTTTATGCCAAAGGCTCCGGCGATCTGCAGTGCCGAGTACTTCCGCAGTTCAAAAAACTGTGCGTCTGTGAGGCTCATGTTGAGCGGTGTCAAAGTAAGCCCCATGGGGATCGGGATCACCCTCCCGGCATTCTGCGGCCCTGTGAGCCGGTCCGCAAACTTCTTCTGCAGCTTCCGCACCTTATCATCTTCCAGATCTCCGGTGTACTGCATTATCATTCCTGCCGTCAGGCCGTTTTTATACAGCTTGTTCATGTAGTCCTGGCTGGCTCCGGCGCCGTCCACCGTTGCCCGCAGGATCTCCCGCACCGGTGCACCCATATACCCGTCAAGTGTATACCAGGTCTTAAAGTGCAGGACTTCTTCGTTCCGGAGCATGTACAGCTCCCCGCTCTTCGGATCGGCGTACTGGTAGTAGATATTCCCCTTGCCGCCAAATACGCCCGCATCGTCCATGAGCACGGTCACGCAGTCGGACCGCATGGGCCACAGATCCAGCAGTTCATATTCCCCGCCGTATGTTCCGGCCGGAAGAAACCTGCCTCTCAGCCAGATATACCCGTTTCCATAATGCTGGCAGTTCATTTCCACCGCAGTCCAGAGCGTAGTCGGCGTCATAAACGGATTCGGACGGACACTCATCAGATATCCTGCCCTGGTAGGCGCCGCCCGGATCCGTCCCTTTTCCGTGTTCTGATAATATTTAAGCGGCAGCTTTCCGATGGTCTCCGAAAGCATTTTGAGGCAGGTGTAATAAGTCACTTCCTGGATTGGCTTTCCTCCTGTTGTCTGGATTCCCAGCCATTCCAGCAGTTCCCTGTCCTCCAGGCTCACTTCCGGCCTTGTCAGTTCTGCTGCCGCGTTTTTCAGTCTTGTCCAAATTCCCATTTTTGTCACCAGTCACTTTCCAAAAACTTGTCGATTGCCTCCATGGTCGAAGCGTGGAAGGTATGATACATTGCCAGCTTATAGGCACACAGGACCGCATCCACCGGGTCGATCCGTTTTGTGGTTGCATCCTTGTCGATCTTGATCAGGCCGTTATTCTTCCGGACCACTGCATTGCTCATGGCAAAATTGAGGACCGGGTTATAGGTATACAGGATATTCCGGGAGTAAACCTGTTCCCGGAAGCCCTGCGTGGATTCGTTCAGGGATTTATGGCTCTGGAACACTTCTTCCACATCGTAGCCTTCATCTGCCAGATCCATCATGAGCTTTGAGGCATTGGCCGGGTCGAAACACAAGGTCTCGATCTTCCAGTCATGCTCTTTACAGGTTTTCAGGACATACCGCATGACCGCGCTCTGATCAACGATCGGTGTATCGGTCACGGTCAGGAAGCCCATCCGCTCCCAGGCATCATAGTCCACTTTATCCTTCGCCTTTCTCTCGGCCAGCTTTTCCCGGTTCGGAACAAAGGAATGGGAATATACGATATACTTGATCACTTTCTTCTCGTCATTGTCTGTTTCGTCCGATTCAAACGGAATGATAAACGCCACTGAGGTCAAGTCGGTCTTGGCCGACATATCGAATCCCACATAGACACTCATTCCCGTTGTACCAATCGGAATTTCGTCCACCTGGCAGGCTTTCCATTTGGCCATATCCATATAGCCGTTTTCTTTTGCCTGCACCCAGACATTCATGCACTTGGTCAGAAATGCGGTCATGTGCTCCGGGATCTCTTTTGCAATCTTATACTCTTCCCGGATCTTCTCCCGGCCCTTTTCATAAGACATCCGGATCGGATTCGCTTTATACCAGAGCTCCTCATTTCCGACATTCTCGATGTTCTCATAGTCTTCCGTATCCAGTTCGCAGATATCGATCAGGTATCGATCATTCTCTATATCGGAGTTTGGATCCAATACCTTGGAGCAATATGCGTACTCGGTCACATAGCAGGGATAGGTCAGATCTCTCCCTGCGGTGGTGATGATCATAAGCAGGGATTCTTTCGTGTTAGATCCAAGGCCAAGGTCGTAAAACTCGGTGGTCCGATGCTGATGATATTCGTCCAGGATCAGACCGGCCGGGTTGGTGCCGTCTCCCTTTTGCCCGTCCTCCGCGCTGAGTGCTTTGATAAAGCTCCCCGTCCGGATATGCTCAATGGAATCTCTGGTTACCTTAAACTTTGACCGGAGCGGCGATCCTTTGAGCATCAGCCCCGCCTCGTTAAATACGATCTTGGACTGATCTCTCTTTACACCTGCTGTGTAATATTCATAGACCTCATGGTTTTTGGTCGCCATGACCGATATCTCATACAGAGCAATTCCGGCCTCGTCCAGTGACTTCGAGTTTTTTCTGGCAACCTCCGTAAAGGTTTTCAGGAATCGCTTATATCCGGTCTTCTTTTCCCGCCAGCCGTACAGCTGGCAGTGCCGGAACTTCTGCCAGGTCGTCAGCTCGATCGGCTGGCCGGCCAAGACGCCTTTGCTGTGGCGCAGGAGGGAAAACCATTCCACGATGTTCTGCGCCTGCCGCTCGTCCCAGGTATATGGATAATCCGGATCGCTCTCCATCTTGTCTACATCGTTCAGAAAACGCTGGCAGGCCCATTTGTGTTTCCGGCAACTGATAATCGTTCCTGCTATGCAGTCTTCTGCGTACTGTTTGAGTTCCTCCAGTATTGTCATCAGATCCCGCCGAACCTTTCTTCCAGAGCGTCCTCCTCTTTCTTTGTCTGGACTGCTGCCGCCTTTAACCGGGAGTCAAAGGTCATTCCGCAGAGCTTCCCGAAGTCCCGGTATTCTTTCTGCCAGAACCGGATCTGATCGGATCGTTCTTTCTGTCCCGCCATCGCTGTGCCGTCCACCAGTTCCCGCAGCGCCCTCCGGTACAGCGCGTATGCATTGCAGTAGCCGATGATGTTCGCCCGGTCCAGATTCCCGATGATTCCGGTCGCTTTAAGCTGCGGAACCACCCGTTTCCATTCTTTTTTTGCTGTATCATCGATCAGCTCATCCGGAGGCCTGGTCAGCTGGGAGGTTCCGGTCTTGACTGCCTTTTCTTCCGCCTGGCGCTTGAGTTTATCAATGCTTGTGATGTTCCCTTTTTGGTCTGCCAGTGGGATCCGTGCTCTTCCCATCTGCCCCTCCTCCTTTCTCTGGAACTTTTATTTAGAAAATTGCGTGAAGAAAGGGAGGCGTGCGGTCTGGAGCGATTGCTCCAAACTTTTTCGATCCCCCCTACCCCTTTTGTTTTCTGTAATCTCTGAGCATTTTGCTAAGTTTTTCAATCATTTCAGGCTTATTTTTTTTATAATCTCTCTCTATCATACTGTGTGTGTCGTGATGCAGGCTCATCAGGTTCCTCGGATCCAGTCTCCTGTCCCAGTCATCCTTTAACGGTACGATATGATGCAACGTGTCAGCCGCCTTGATCTCTCCGCTTGTCATGTACAGGTACACATCAATGCCATCGTCCAGATCCAGCGCCTGCTGCCGCGCTCGTTCCCACTCGCTGCTGTCATAAAACTCTTTGCTCCTTTTATCCCGGCTGTATCGGTCATACTCCCGGTGCCGTTCTTTCCCGCAGGAGCATTTGCTCCCGGATGGGATCCGCTTTCCGCACCTGCTGCACCTTTTATAGATTGGCATCAGGTTCTCACCCTTTCGTATCTGGCTCCAAACGTTTTGGCTCTGCATGGATAGATGGTTCCGTCTTTCTCCCGGATCACATAATCCCCAAGCCTTGCTTGTAATCTCCCTACCGGTGTCTGGATCGTACAGCCATACACTTCGATATGTCCGTCCGATATGCTTCGGTCAATCCAGATCCGCTCATCGATGACCGCCTGGGTAAACCAGACAGGTGCTTCTCGATCCGGATCATCGGTCAGGCGGAAGGCTTCCACCATCTCCGGTCTTTTCCTGTACCTCATCGCTTTCGCCTCCTAACTTTTTCACAAGATCCAGTTCTCTTTCTGATAAGGCGTATCTCTCTGCTGCCGTTTTCTCTGCTACCGCTTTCTCTGCTGCCGCTTTCTCTGCTGCCGCTTTCTCTGCTGCCGCTTTCTCTGCTGCCGCTTTCTCTGCTGCCGCTTTCTCTGCTAACAGCAGCCCGCCGCCAAATATGGTCTTCTTTGTTGCCCGCTGTGCATCCAATGCACTTATGCACATGCAGGCTTCTCTTTCAACCCTGAAATCCACTCCGTACCTTGCATAGCGCTGCATCATTGCCGCTGTCACGATATAATCCGGATAATCATATTTCGGCAGGGTTCTGGTCGTTTTTATCTTCTTTGATACGTCGTTGACCAGCCTTGTCAATTCCGGCGATGTCTGCGCTGTGATCTCCGGATCAAAACTTGTGATAAACGATGTTTTCACATCAGCACCGTTTTCATAAATGATTTCACAGTCGCATATAATATGACTTGTTCTTTGCACAATGGACTTTCCGGAAAAAGCCGTGAGTGATGGACAAAACAAAAAGAACGGGATCTCCCGTTCCAAGTAAAAGCTGCATATTTTTGACAAGATAGAAAACGGCGGGTTATCTATAACCACGCAGCCGTCCGGATATTCTGTGGTTAGATAGTCTGCTCCCGGCCAGAATGGCCGCACCACTTTATCTGGGTCGATCCCATACCGTTTGCACGCCCATGATTTTATGACTTCATAAATTTCTGGCGGCGTGTAGCAGTCGTCCGTTGTTTTCTTCGGTTTGAATTTCTCTACGAATTCTTCGTAGGTTTTACTTTTCATGTGATTTTCTCCACAAAAATACCACCGGCCTTTCGACTGATGGTATTTTATGCCTATTCTGTTTTTGCTTTCTGATATACCGCTTCTATTCCGGCCCTGATGACCTCGGTCTTGCTCATTCCTGCATTGTCCATACAGAATCTGATTTTTTCCATGTCCTTTTCAGAAAGCCGGAAGCTCTCCCGGTATACCTTCGGGGAATCTGATGGACGCCCCATCTTCTTTCTTTCCACAGGTCTCCTCTCAGTTCTTGCCTTTTCCCCATTATTGTGCTATCATTCTAATGGGTGCAGGCGGTGGCAAGTACCGCCTGCTGTGTGTTTGGGTTTAGGTCTTACTTATTTGTTGAGTAAGGCCTTTACTTTTTCTTTCGCTTCCTCAAGGTCTTTACAGTCATTGAGGATTAACAGGATTTTTCTTGTCTGGTTTTCTTCTACGGCCTCTTTTAACAGTTCGCTTACGTTCCCCATTTCTTCTTCCATGTTTTCTCCTTTCCGGCACCTGCCACCTTACTCGTCTCGGTTTTTTGTTTCCCTTAACTGTATCTTTATTATAACTTATGTCATGACAAAAGTCAATGGGTTTTGAAATTATTTTATGTTTCTGTACAACGAAACACCCCGCATTTCTGCAGGATGTTCCATCGGAATACACAGGTGGTTGCAAAAAGTTTTGCCCGCTTCGGGGTCTTTTTCTTCTCTTTTCGCTGTTTACACTATACCACAGAGTATGTGTGCCATTCTATGCCATCTTTTCAAAATGGATCAGTGCCTCTCCATGTATTCTGTGGATCTGCCGCCAGCTATATCCCATCTCCCCCGCTACCCGTTCCCACGGCATCCCGCAAAGATAATAGTTCCGGAGGACAGTCCGTTCGTTTGCGTCCTTCATGGCGCTGATATTTGCCTCGATCTCTGTCTGGCGCTTGTACAGTTCTGCTGCCTTTTCCCGGAGCTTGCGCTCTAGCTCGTCAAGCCTGGCCGCATATTCGGATAAATCACTCCCGCCGCTGCTTTTAGGCAGCCCGTCCGCCACAATGCTAGGCAGCACCCAGGCATCTCTCAGCTGTCTGATCTCCTCGGAGAGGGAGCGCAGTTCCCGGCCGATCTTTCGGTATGATTTCAGGTACTCTTTTTTCTCGTCGATTGTCACCTTGTTCCCTCCCCTTGGATTTGGATTGATTTTTGATACTATCAGTTACCCTTTTTTCCGGTGCCGCCATTATATACCGCCGCTGTCACCGGTGCGCTACCTGTGCTAGGGATTACTTTGCCTTTATATCGCTCGTCTCCCAGCCCAGCCTCTTTGATGTACCGGCTCACTGCCGACAGATACAGTCCCAGTGCTTCTGCAATCTCCTCCATCTCCCGTCCTGCTTTGTATAATTCGGTGATGGCCTCCTTATCCTCGGCGTTTATGTACTGCCTCCTTGCCTTGGGCTTCTGGACACTCGACTGGTCTTCGTCCGATCCTGCTGCCTCTTTCTCTTCCTGCGATTCTGCTTCTTCCGGCCCGGACATCTGATCTACCATGTAGTGATAGCCCTGCAGGACATCATCCAGGCTGTCTGTGATATAGTCCGGTGCTACTTTTCCGGGTCTCGGCTCAACATCCATTCTCAGGACATCATAGCCGTCTGCATACTTCCGCAGAGCTTCCCGCCAATCCATCTCAACAAATCTTGTCGGTTTATCAGTCATCCGGTTCTCCTTTCTGCAGCTCCTCAACGAGAGATTCGTATATAATAATGCTCTTTCCCGCTGCTGCGGCATATCCATACTCTCGGTTGCATCCCCGCGACTGCTGCCATCCTTCCAGCATCACTATGACATCGCACCACTCTAAAAGCTTTAGGTCAAGCTCCAAATAATCCTCCCTGCTGAGCCCGCGGCCTTTGACCGCTTTATCCAACCTTGCCGGGTTCACCACAACATGCCCCAGCTTCAGCAGGACTTCTTCTGCCTCCCGGAAATTTTCCAGGTAATCTTTCACGCCCTCCATCGGGCCGCTGATGTATACTTTCATTCCGTTTCCTCCATCCATGCAATTTTTTCATCCCACGGATCCGATATATATCCAACTCTTACAAGTCTCATGGTGTCCTGGCTGTACTCTTCCACGCTGTACTCTTTCACCCATTGCTTCGGAATCGGGAATGTGAATAAGTCGTCCCTTTCCGGATTTCGATACCGTCCCATTACTTTTCGCATTGGTGTTTTGTCAATCCTCTCAAACTCCGCAACCACCTCCATCGTAACAACGTTTGCCAGATATTCAATTCTCTCTTCCGGCTTCACCGTCATGTCGAAAAAGCAGAACCCAACGGATCCCCAGATCCACTCCGTATGGTTCTCCAGCTTTTCTCCCCTCAGATACTTCCGGAGCTCTTTGATTCCCATAAAACGCACGTATCGCTTACCCATGTTTCTCCTCTCCGAAGATCGTTCCCAAGATCTCCATGAATCCGTCTGCTTTAAGCTTGTAGATCTCCTGTGGCGTCAGTCCGGTGTTCTCATATTCTGCCAGCCGCTCCACCAGTGCATCTTTCTTTTCCGGTGACCAGTAACCTGTTTTGATCCCGTTGGATCGTTTATGCGTTAATCTGTCCATGATTGCCCCTCCTTGTATGGCTCTGGCAGTGGCTGCCATGCTATGACTTCGCCCACAAAATCCTCGTACCCATCAATATACCAGCGGCGCCAGTTCAGATCGTAGTAGCCAATCTGCATCGCATTCTGAAGTCCTGTGGTTGCGGTTTGACCGGTAATCTGTACCAGCACGAGGGTATCATCTTCCGGCAGTCTTTCTCCCGTCAAGATCCATTCTTTCTTTTCCTCTAAGCAGTCGCTTATTGTTGGATCCTGATCATCAATATACCCCTTGCACACATTGGCATGTCCACATCTAAGGACCTGGCATGCTGTAATGAGACCGCATACCTTTTCGATTTCTAGTTCGCAATAGTCGCACTCTAAACAGCTTCTTTTCAGTTCAATTCTTACGCTTTTCATTTCTTCCTCCCGATCCCCTCCGAGATCTCCACCTTGATTCCCATCTCCTGGCGTACCACCTCGGCATAGTCTTCCAGAGTTACCGTCTGTCCGTCATCCGGATCTCCGATCAGGCAGTCAACCTTTGTATCAAACCGCTTTAAAAACCGCAGGCCGCGTTCTTTCCCGAACCCAAATTCATCCCGCAGGGTAAGCAGCGACACGCAAGTGATGATTCCCTTCGTCCGGAGTGCGATCTTCTCCTTGACTTCCTGGGTCTCCTTTTTGTTCAGCCCCATATACCAGTAGTTCTCGATATTCCGGTATTTGATCTCTTTTTCCAGCGCCTCCAGACCGCCTTCTCTGGCAATCTTTAGGGCATAAGACATTCCCTCCTGCCTGCCTTTCATGTAATCATCCCGTTTAGCCATTGTCTGATCTCCTCCCAAGCTCATCCAGCAAATCCAAAACCATATCCTGTGCCAGCTTGAACTTATATTTCTCCAGCAGCTTCTTTGATTCCTGGTAGATCTGGTCAAAGTCCCGTTCGCTGTTCTTCCGGTCTTTCCACCTGATCCAGAACCCGTTATAGATCTCATTTACAGCCGCTGCTATCTCCTGATTGCTCATAGGCTCTCGATCCTCACAAAGATCCCAGGAATCTCCGTCCAGAACTTCTCTGCGATCTCCGACGCTACCAGTGCATCATCGGTCCAGAAATGCAGGCGCGTCATGCAGTCCTTAAGCAGCTTCTGCAGGTTGTCTGTGTCCGGCTTCGTGATCCGGTACTCCCCGTCCCGGTGTCTGCCTCTGGGAAAACACCACTTGACCACAAGCCGGACGCCCTGGCTGTATGGAGCTGCCGGCCGGTGACCGGACAGATGCGCGGTCAGCTTGTCTCTTGCCACTTTTAGTTCTGGCGGATCATAGAACACCGGCTTGCCATGTACCACCGACACCTTATGCTCCTGGTGTGTTACGGTCGGCGGAACCATCGCCATGAAAAACTGTGTCACCATGATAGTCAACTCCTCTCCAGGTCTGTGTCTCTGAGTCGAATGTTATACAGCCCCAACTCCTCAACCTGTCTACTAGCAGGCTCATCAATTCCGGCTGCCTCTTAACCCACTGAAGA
>NZ_JBQKGG010000022.1:0-29005 GCF_052118925.1 Candidatus Paralachnospira sp. LCP21S3_A2 | reverse complement strand
ATGTATCACCTGACGAATATGAAAAGCTGTATGAGAGGGGTATGTTACTGTCTGCTGCTTAGCAGGCAGAACTTCTCATTTTAATTTGTACTAAATCTTGACATAGGACCACACACCTCTTCAATGTACTTTCTATCGTGAGAAATGCTAATGACAGCCCCTGGAAATTCTCGGAGCATTTTTCTTATTACCGGGCCGGATAATGGTGAAAAATTTCTTGTAGGCTCATCCAGAATAAGAACATTCGCACCACTTAAACTCATCCTCAAAAGAAGCACTTTCGCCTTTTGTCCACCAGACAACTCCCGAATAGGATGCTCCATTTCATCTGGCGTGTATTTAAGTGAACCTAGGTATGTTCTAATTCTTGTACGCTCTTCTTTATCTCCTGTTTTATCAAGGTAATCAACCGGTGTAACAGATAGCTCCAACAAATCTTCATAATTTTGGGGCATATATTCTGCTTTAATATCATTCCGATTCATAAGTTCTTCCGCTATCTTTTTTAGAAGAGTCGTTTTTCCTGCCCCGTTGGCTCCTATAATACAGATTTTCTCTGATCCTTTTATTTTCAAATAAATTCCTTCTGCCAAAATTCTTTCGCCTTCTGGAGTCATTAGCTTTGAAAGTTCATATTCTATGACCGTTTTCCCTGTTGGAATGTATGCGTTTTTATCTCCTAATTTAAAAAAGATTGCTTCTTCCTGCTCCGGCATTTGCGTCATATTTTCGTCTTCTCTTTCAAATCTTCGCCCCATAGCCTTAACTGTGTGCATTTTGTCCTTCAAATTCTTTGCCACCGACGGCGCTTGTCTGGAACAATTTGCTAATGCGCTTTGCACACTCTGAGACACTCTTTGATATTTCTCATCTCGAATCTTTTTTTCCCTACGGTCACATAGTGCCCTCTGTTCTTGAAGTTCAAATTTATGAAGCCGTTCCTCCACATAGTTTCTATAGGGAAGCTTGGCCACGGTATATCTCGCTTCTGTTTTTCGCTTAATCTGCTCGATATGTATTACCATGTTGGCGGTACGCTCTATCAATGTTTCATCGTGTGAAATAAAAAGCACAATATGTTTCCATTCATTTATGGTTTTTTCCAGTAATGTAAGCGTCGCAATGTCAATATCATTTGAAGGTTCGTCTAACAATAGCACAGAAACATCGCGAATAAAAAGCCGCATGAGTTGTACCTTGACTTTTTCTCCTCCTGAAAGGCTCCCCATCATCTGACTACTGTAGAAAAAATCATTTTTTATTCCAAATTTTCCTGCAGTAACAGACAGTTCTTTTGGCGTTTTCTCCCAGAATATTTCTTCCTCAGAAAAATACTCGTATACGGTTTTTTTCTTATCTTCATCGGGCATCTCTTGCGGAAGGTAACCAAAACGTTCGTTTCCCATTACTCTTTCCCCATCCGCTTCTATATAGTTTTCTATAAGCGATGGATCATATATCCACTTCATTAATGTTGATTTTCCGTTCCCTTCTTCTCCAATGATAACTGCTTTATCTCCATCATTTAGCACAAGGTTGAAATCATCAAGAATTACTCTCAGGTCTTTTTTATGTGTTAAATTTAATTTCTTTATCTGTAACATAAAGTTCCTCCTTTTCGAAACACGAGTCAATTATTTTTGTACACACAAAAACGAGCCTTTTTTGCATACGCAAAAATAGACTCGCCAAATAGACCTTTATTCCTTTCCCTAAGGAAAAGCAAAGGAAATGCCTCTTGCGATAATCCAACTTAAGCGTACACAAAAATAAACCTATTTTCTACAGGCTCAATAACTATATGTGTCTTACTTAAATTAAATTATCTATTAATCATTTCCTCACCTTACACGAAATGTGCCATCCTTTTTTCTAATGATAATACTATCATACTGTATTTATTGTGTCAACACATTCCACCTTATAGAAGCGCAAATTCAAATTTTCTTTTCCCTAATAATTACAAATATTCCTTGGAAATTGCTTCCACACCATACATTTCCATAAATGCATCCAGGTCCGCTGCATCCCCAATCAACATATTCTCGTCAAAGTGTACGATAAGCATATCTTAAAATCCAGCCACATGTTCTCCGGTACAAATGATACATTTTAGAACTGCTTCCTTATTTATTTTTCATATCGAATCTTATATGCTTTCTTCTTAAAAATAGGGAATATCTAATTTATTATCATCAAGGTCGGACATTCATCCGACCTCTTGATTATACTATAGATTCTATAAAAATTCATCTGTTATCACTGCAGCATTGCTTCTTTTTTCTTCTGTTCCGCAATCTTCTCATGAATGTTGGTATTATACAGCCTGTACAAATCCGTATCCTTGCTGATCTGATTATCAAAGGGAATTACTACCGAACCACACTTAATAAGTCCCATTCCAGAGGCGGTATTAGTTACGAACCGAAGCTGTGCCTCTGATACCCCGATAACCTCCGCCATCTTTGAACTATCTGTATTTGCCTGCTTCAAGAGTGCCACAAACTCAGAGTTTGCAAGCATTGTGGTTGCTGTGTAATTCTGCAACAGATCGACAACATTCTGCGTGATACCGGTACAAAGACCTCCCTGCTTTCTTACCTTCTTCCAGAGCTGCTGCAAGTATTTTGCAGAATACTCGGAATTAAGCAGAACATGGAACTCATCAATATAGAGCCATGTTGCCTTGCCTCTCTTGCCATTCTCAACAATCCTGTTCTGAATGGATTCCATCATAACAAGCATTGTGATAGGACTAAGTTCTGTACCCAAGTCCCTGATGCCATATACTGTAAATCTGTTATCCACATCCACATTTGTCTGGTGATTGAAGATGTTAAGCGAACCATTTACGAAAAGCTCTAGTGACAGTGCAATGTCCTTTGCTTCCTCCTCCGGCTGCGCCATAAGGATATCGTAAAAATCACTCATCACCGGGATATACTTCTCTTTGCTTCTTGCAATGTCGATATACAGCTTTCTCACGCAGCGGTCAATGATTGACTTCTGTCTTGAATTTAAGCTGTCTCCGATACACTGCTCACAAAGACCAAGCATAAACTCGCCTTTTTCTCTTACCATTCCCTTGGAATCATTCGGATCAAGGCTCCATACATCCATCTCCAGCGGATTCACATAGTTATCCGTGTAAGTGGACATATTTACCACTGTTCCACCATAAGTCTCAGCAATATCAAAGTATTCGTTCATTGGATCTATGACGATTATCTCATCATCTCCCGACAAGAATACGCTGCCCATTTCCATCTTACAGAAGAAGGATTTACCGGAACCCGGCACTCCGAAAACGAAGCCATTTCCGTTTATCAGCTTCTTTCTGTTACCGATATTCACATTCTTGCTGATCTGATTGATACCATAATAGTTCCCTGTGCTGTCATTTAATTCCTGCACATTGAATGGCATAAGCACCGCAAGTGACTGGGTAAGAAGGGTACGCATTGTCTCCACCTGTCTTACACCAATCGGAAGCGCTGTGTTGAGTGCCTCCCTCTGCTTTAAGTAGTGTGTATCAATCGTACAGCTGTTACGCTTTCCGATAGTCTCCACTGTCTCACAGACGCTATCAAGCTCTTTTTTGCTCTCTGCCATAAGAATAATAGTAACTCCCACGAAGAAAAGGCACTGGTCATTCTCACGAACATCATCCATGATTTCCTCAATCTCCTTTTTCTCCGTTCTCTTGGCATATGAAATTTCCGTAGAAAAGTCGTTATTCTTATTACGGACTCTCTGCTGCTTAATGATATCCGACTCAATACCAAGGTATTTCTTCTGAAGCACCTTTGTAGTCAAATCCTTAGGAACAGGCACCACATCAATGCTCGTGATGGAATGAACCGGAAGGGAAGTAATCTCATTGATAAATCTGTCTGACAAACTGCTCGGATACTTTTTGATAAAAAGTGCCTTGCAGAATTTACTCTCATCCTCAAAATGGTCCGGGAAATATTTCACCATCCCATTGCACAGATCATTTCTAAAATCTGCTCCGACCTTCTTTGCCTTTTTGATATCAAAATCAAAGCTGCCCTCATCTCCAAGATGATAATAATCATAGAGCACTTTCAGTCTCTCATTGCCATTAAGCGGAACAATCTCTGCCCCAAGCTCAATGAAAGCCTTGTGTATCGTTGCCTCAAGGGTAGCAAACTGTGCCTTTGCCTCCTCGAAGTTCTTTCTCTCAATCGTGATTGTCAGGTATCTCTCCTGCTCAATCCCCTGTCTGCCCTCAATAATCTTCTCCTCAATGATGTCATTGTAGATTCTTCTATAATTATTGAAGCCATCGTTTTTCTCAGCAATCAGAACCTTGTCACGGAGTTCATCCATGTTTTTGTTCTTATTGTTGATCGTAATCTTATAATTACAGTCCAGCGAATTTAGGAACTTGCAATACCTCTCGAAAATACCGATCTGCTCATCCTCCGTTGCTGTCGTGTAATTGATGTCCTGAAAGCGGTAGCATTTGGAATACTTATTTTTGCTCACTTCAAAAATGCCGTTTTCAGCCACCGCCATAATCTCTATGGTTTCCTGAATGGATTTAGGTGTCTTATACAAAGGCTCACTCGCCTTCTTTAATAACTTAAATCCGTCTGTAAATAAACCCATGTCTCTAACCTCGCTTTCTTATAATGAAAGCCCGCCGGGAACTTCACCCTGCGGGCTGTGTTCCCGACCTTGCGGTCAGATACTATTCGTTTCTAATGCATTGCCTTATATGCTGCAATGCCTGCTGCTGCCGCCACAATGACTGCGACAAGTCCAAGCAGCATGTTTCTCGTCTTTTTCTTCATTGCTTCAAACTCCTCCTGCTTCTTTACAGCCGAATCAGCTGTTACAGTCTCCGGTTCAGCCTTTCTGCCTTTCTTCTTTACTTGTTCATTCTGTTCTGCTTCTAACTGCTTTATTGCAGGCTCTCCCTCTGTTGATACATAGGTAAGTGCCCTGTTTCCAAACATAAAATGCAGTTTCTTTCCCATATACTCGTAGAAATTCATCCCATTAAAGGAATAGAAACCACCAAGTGCAATCGGTGCCACACAGGGAATTGCCACATAAGCAGAACCCGTAAGACCGATATACTTGTAAAGAAGAAGAACGATACCGCCACCAACCACTACGCTTGCAATGGAAAATATAAGCTGCCTTGCAGTAAGTCCCATTGCAACCGATTCCTGATAGCGGTCAATATCCTTGTTTACTTCGATTACCATTGTCCCTGCCTCCTATCTTGATAAATCCTTTGTCTCTGGCTTTCTTGTCATTCCGATATTTGCCTCATACTTATCCATTCCATCCGGACACAGTTCTCTAAGCTTATCTACATTGAACAGATAAAGAGGATATTCACAGAACCCGCTCCTTTGCGTGAATCCTGTAAACTCTCCAATGTCATTGTCTGTAATAAACTTTTCAATATCCGGCATGTCATTCACATTCAGATATCCGCAGTAATTTGGTGCTGCAACCGACAAATTCACAGTCACATCCCCAAAAGGCTCCTCATATCCATCTTCATTACACATAAGACCAATAAACATTGCACTGTTATTCATATACTGCTGGATATCAAATGTCACCTGCGTTTCTCCGGTTATGCTTGAATTATAAGTAACCTGTTTCTTTTCATTATCCATTTCTGCCTCCTTCTATAATCCAAATGCCTTGCTTGTAAGTGTCTGTGCACCCTTCACACTTCCGACAGTCATTGCTATCGTAAATGTCATTTCACACAGATATATAAGTGTCTGTGCCCAGTCAGCATAACTTCCTGTAAATGCCGGAAGTCCTGCATTGATAAATGCATTACATACCACAATCGCAAGTGCCATCGTTACTGCCTCAAACACACATGACAGGAAATATTTGCAGTAGGTAGCCATTGTATGGCTGACCATTCTGTTTCCTGCCATCGTGGAACAGGCAATCGCACCGAGCGGCACAATGATCAGTATCTTTAAGAACCTGAAATACACTGTGTAGATGATAAAGAATCCACAGATAATAATGATGATTGCAAGCAAAGCTGTAAGTATCAGCATTACTAAACTTTCACCAAATCCAAGTCCCTTAATGATATCTGCCTGTGTACTGTCAATGGCTAGCTGCGTCGTTGTCCCGGCAGATATAAGTCCCACCAGATTTCCTATGGAAGTAAAAAATGCTTTCATAATCGTGACATTATTTGCAACAAACCATTCTGCAAGTCCCAGTCGGATAAGCATACGAAATATAGACTCAAACCTCATCTCATCTTTTACATCTATGCTTTCCGAGCAGAAACCGATAACAAAGAACAGCACAACGAGGGATGAACCGACCGCTACAAAGACCGGCTCAATACCCTCAATAACTGCCCAAGGACCTCCGCCCTTGAAACTGACCGGTGACTGTCCAAGCATTGCAAAGACCAGGGATATCTGATTGTTCCAAAACCCAAACACCGCCTCAAGAAGTGCAAGGATCTTGTCTCCAAGCTTAAAAATATCCATACTTGTTATTCACCTCTTTCCTTTTACTAAAAGGGGAACTCTTTTTCCCCAATCTTAGAAGCCTAAGAATGTCAGTACTGTTGAAATACCAGCCATCATGACACCTGCTACAATTCCTTTCAGTGCAGAGTTCATAGTAGATGAATCCTGCTGCTGATAGGCTTGTGCGAACTCCATGACATTCTTTGCAAGAATGATGACACCAACAGCACCAATGACTGCAATGATAAGTGTCTTTAAGTTCTCAAGCGGCTGTGTTACTGCGGAAGTACCTGTACCTGCTGCAAAACAAGTAGTGCTCATAAGCATTACTCCCATAAGTGCTCCGGATAATGCCGGAACGAATCTCTTTTTAAAGTGAATGAATCTGCTCTTCATGCCTTTCTCCTCCATCTGATTGTTGTTTGTCGTAATAATCTGTTCTTTTCTCATGTTGTTTGTCTCCTTTTTGATAAAAAAATAAGCCAGCAGGGATAATCCCTAACTGACTGTTAAAAGTTACTCTATATGATCAGGCAATGCCTGTTGTAATGATTAAATCGGGCTTTTCCCGATGTGTTTAGCTGTAACCACCTCCTTTCAAGGCGCAAAAAAAGCACCTTAACCTTTATTGGCTAAAGTGCTTGTATTAGTTTGATATTAAATTGTTGTGAGTCAGACAAACAGAAATTTAACTATTTGATTTATGTTCTTCATTATACCTATTAAGTATTAGATCTGCTCTTTTGTTTATTTTGTCCAACATGGTTTTCAAGCATTCTTCTACCTCTTCTTTTTCTAGTGGACATGGATAAGATAAAGATTGACCTTTAAAAAACGTAATTCCACTAATTCTGTTTTTTTTGACTTGGTAATACATACTCAAACAATATTTTTCTTGGTTTTTAATAAAAAAGCTATGCCAATCTTTAACGATTTTATTGTCTACTTTTTGTAAACTACCTAAGTGATAATACTCTAGGTCTTTTCCAGCATCAACACATAGTTGTATCTTATCAATCATCAACGGTAAGTAATCTCTTACATCACCTAATAGTCCTTTTACAGAATTAAACCTTTCTGGACAAGGCATAAAATTCGCTACAGTATGACACATATCTGCCAATTTTAAAATATCTGGATATTCTTTACATAAATCATTTACTTGACCTCTTTCCTCTGAGTTTTCTTTGAAGTATTTTTCTGGAAACGAATCATATCCCCAATCAGTATTATGATGTTTATAAATTTTTACATTCCCTGCTTTTGCTATACGATATTTGCCCGGATATTTTAATCTCATTGCATATGAAAAAGTTATCCAAAATGAATTAATTACATCATAACTTACATTTTGGTTCCACCCTAATTCTTCATATAATAACTTTGCACTTTTTCCATTTTCGACATCAACTTGTTCTGATATAAAATACTGGAATAATTTTTCGATTGCATTAATCTCTTTGAGATCTTTTTTTAATACATTTTTATTGATTTTCAAAAAATAATTCTCCTTCAATTCCTGATTTTCATCACAAGCTTTATAAATCTTTTCCAATATCCTCAAGCTCTTTCATAGCATCCTGATTTTTAGAAAGCTCATCCTTTGCTGTTGCATAATATGACTTCTGGAAAAGCAAATCCCATGAAAGATATTTTGCCATACAGTCAAACTGCTTATCAATCAACTCATACTGGATACTGTCAACTGGAGAACCGCCTACAACAATCGTGCCAACTTTTTTATTTTTTAACTGCATTCCCCGGCAATAACACTTATCAATAATAAGCTTCAATTGTGCTGACATTCCCCACCAATAAACCGGTGTTGCAAAAAGGATCATATCTGCGGCAGCAATTTTATCAATTGTAGGATTTGTATCATCCTTATCTACACATCCCTTAGAACATTGACAGGCACCACAGCCCTTGCATGGTGCAATATTAAGTTTGTCAGGTTCAATGATTTCAATTTCGTTTTTTTCAGATGCTCCTTTTACAAAAGCCTCAATCGCTGTAAGAGTGTTTCCTTTTCTTGCACTTCCATTTATAATGATTACTTTCATCTCGCAAAGCCTCCATTCTGCTTATCATATAAGCAAATAAGTTCTAAATAATAATTTTTCTCACATAGGCACATTATACCACGGTTTCTGTGCCTATGCGATAACATTTACTGCTTCTTTCGATATGAACTCATCTTCTCCACAGTAACCTCCGGATAGAAATACGTCAGAATCGTTGACTTTGGAACACCTGCAGCAAGAGCTTTCTTCACTTCCTCTTTCTGCTCCGGTGTATACGACCAGTGCAGCATTCGGTTTGTGATAGTATCCTCCCACTTAGGCTTTTCCCTCTCTGGATTCCTTACAGGCTTAGCACCAGCACTTCCATTAGAAGAGTTGGCACTTTCTGTAGTATCAGACTTCTGCGACTCATCGACATACTCAAGCTCATTTGCCTGTTCCCTGTCAATCTTTGCTTTCTGCTCTGCTTCATCCTGCATGGAGAATCTTCTGCTTAATTCCGCATCACCAAGCATCATAAACTGCTCATAGGTAAGAGAATCAATATACACATTCTCGCCCTTATCCTTCAGTTTTTCATAATACTTAACTGCCTTGTCTGAAAGAATCTCAAATGGCGGACCGATAAGATTATCTGCTCCTCTTATCTGATGAACATAAGGCTCTCCCTTGCCATCTGCTGTCTGGTTAAACATCGGATGATTGAATGGTATAAACTTATTATCCATGATAGGATCAAAACCACGGATAAAAATAATACACTTCTTATTATCCAGCTTTCTGACCTCATCGGGTGTAAACAGTTCCCTTCCTAACACATCATAATTCCTTGAAGAGCTTCCCTGTCTGCCCTTTGTCTCTCCGCTTGACTTCTTATCGATCGTACCTTTTCCAAGCAGCTCCGACACGTATTTGTGTGTACTCTGCTCATTTCCACCAAGATAGATGAAAGTATCGCAGTTGCCGGGAATTGTCTCCCAAGTATCTTTGAATAGTGCCTTTAGCTGGGCAAAGTTCTGAATAATGATAATACTTGAAATCTCACGGCTTCGCATTGTCGATAACAGTGAGCAGAAGTCATCTGGCAATGCGACATTCGCAAATTCATCTAACATAAATGTCACATGGATTGGCAGTCTTCCTCCACAGTTAAAGTCCGCCTGATAGTACAATTCCTGAAATATCTGTGTGTAGAGCATACCGATAATGAAGTTATAGGATTTATCGCTATCGGGAATTACACAAAAGAGTGCTGTCTTTGTCTCACCATCTCCGTTTACTCCAATTCCGATATCTGACAGGTTAAGCTCATCTTTTGAGAGCAATCGTAAAACCTGCTTATTCTCAAGAAATGCAAGTCTTGAGTTGGCACTGATGATAATGGAACGAACTGTATCTCCTGCACCTCTCATACATTTGTTGTACTGCTTGACTGCCGGATGATTGGCTCCAAGTGGGGAACTCTCCTCTAAAAACTTCATACGCACATCCAGCTTTGATGCCTTACCCTGCTCTGTAACCTCTGCTTCTCCAAGAAGTTTAAGTACTGTCTCAAAGTTTCTCTTTGCCGGCTGTACCTCCAGCCACACATAATAAAAGATAGCCTGTAAGAACAATCCTTCCGCCTTTTCCCAGAACGGATCACTTGGTGTCGCTCCCTTTGGTGTCGTATTGCTGATAAGGTTTGTAATCAGCTTGACCACATCTGTTTCCTCTCTGATATAGGAAAATGGATTATAACAGTCTGATTTATCCATCTCTAACAGATTAATGACTTTCAGGTTATATCCGTTATTTTTTAACATCTGCCCGCAGCTTCTAAGGATTTCTCCCTTTGGATCGGTACAGATAAAGGAACAGTTATGCGGCATCTGCATAAGATTCGGCTTTACTTCATAAAATGTCTTTCCTGCTCCGGAACCACCACAGATAAGGATATTTCCATTGAGCTTGAGCCTTCTGAAATCCAGCGACATCTTCACATTCTGGCTGAGTATCCGGTTGAAATTCTCATCCTTATCTGCAAGTATCTTGTTGACCTGCTTCGGATTTTCAAATCTTGCCGTACCAAATTCCTTACCCGGCATATAGTTTCTCTGACTGGTGTAATACATGACAATAGCCATCGCATAGATACCTAATGCAATGGCTACTGCTTTTACTGTATTGGAATTGTAATAATTGGCAAAGGGAACAGCACATGCTTCATTGAATCTGTCCATAAATTCATTAAAAGCAATCCCTTCCGTCCACGCACCATTTATCAGATAACCAAGATACCCTGCTAACACTGCACCCACAAGAATGAATATCAGTGACGGCGTTTTCTTTGTTGTCTGCATAGGCTGCTACCTCGCTTTCTTTGTGGTAACAGTTTTCTTCTGTGTGGTCTTTTTCTGCTGCTTCTGCACTTTCTCGTAACGCTCCCTGACAGATGACTCCACCTTGTCGTAGTGAGTATAAAGCTCGGTTCCTTTCTGGGTTGTCACCACACGATTCTGCTCATCGTAAAGCTTATAATCCTTGGTTGAATCAAGAAAGGTAAGCATTGTCTTTCCACCATGAATCTCCATGATGTTTTCCTTACGGAGCCATACATATCTTGCCTCTTCTCCCCATGTGCCGGGAACTCTGGTCTTAACAGCATGATCATTCTCTTCGATAATCAGCTTCTTACTGATAGTCACATCTGATAAGTTCGCATTCTTTGATGCTGCAACTGCCCTCATTCTCTCAGCAAGGTCCTGATAACCTCTGACACGATTGATAAATGCATCCTTGTCCATCATTACTGTATGGGTGCCATCTTCATTCTTGCCGCCAAGCACACCGATTGTCTCTAGCTGTTTGATAACACTTTCAGCCTGCTCACCATTGATACTGAAATTCTCCTTGACCTGATCCACACTGATAGCTTTCTTTTCCATTGCAAACATTCCGACCTTTTCGATCAGTCCGTCAATAGCGGTATTAACCCTATCCCCTTCTATCGTGTGGCTTTTCTCGTTTCCCTGCTGTTTCTTCAAAAAATCCATCAGCTTTCCAAGGGACTTTTCATCTCCATTCTTCAGATAATCATCAAATGTGGCAATCTTGCCAAACTTGAGCTTCTGTATCATCATATTCACACGTGGAACTGCCTCTGTATGAAAGATTACCTCACTCAGTCCGTCTTTCCTATTGCAGTCCGGAAGTACTGAATAGAGTATTCCATACTTCTTTGCCATCTTTTCAACCTTTTTCATATCTTCGGTATTAAACTGTAACACCTGTAAATCACCGCCCTTTAAGAGCAGCTTTCTCATGGATGTCTTGCCAAGTGACTTCTCATAATCAAGCATCCCTTTTAAGAAATCTATTGCCTTCTGCATGGCAGCTATTCCTCCACTTCCTACCTTCATGGCAATCTCAATGCCATCATAAGCAACACGGATGATCTGCACCGCTTCCTGAATCTCTTCTGCCATTATCGCACCTCCACTTTCTCTCTGACTGTTGTTTTAAGTGTTTCTGTCTCTGTAGTACGGATTTCCTCGGCTGATACATCAATACCATAAGCAGTCAAAATATCTGCCAGATGATTAATTGCTTTTTCCTCCTCGATACGGTACATTTCAAGTGCCACAAGCAGGTTTTCCACCTGTTCCACCCATGCAGGCTTCATATCATATTTAGCCCTGTATGTGACCATAATCTCGCCCGACTCAGCCTTATCCGCTGAATGTGCCAATGCTTCAATAAGAGAAATCGTATCTTCCTTGCTGCCGCTTCTGAATGCGAACTGAACAACAAAGTTTTTCTCTTCCTCTGTAAACTGATGCTCCACACCATTCATCTCTGTTACTGCTTCATTTACTACTGCTAAATTCATAAGTTCCTCCTAATCTGCCATACTGTTTTCAAGTACCGCTATCTCAATAATCTCTTTCATCTTTTCTGCTGAAATATTATTAGTAATAAGCTCTATAAGCTGTGTCTCCGTAAGTCCCTTTTCTATTGCACTCTTAATCTGGACAAGCTGTGCCGGAACAAGATCGCCCGATGCAACAAGCTTTACAATGTCTGCTCTCGACTTTTTCTTAAAAGAAAGTCTTGCAAAAAGGCTTGCCATTCCATTGTTGCTGCTCTTTCTCACACTTCGCTCAATCGGAATTCTCTGCACCACATTTCCGGTACCATCAACTACCGGAATCTGATAATAGACCGGAATCCCGTTTGCCACAGCCTGCATATTCTGCGGAACTGCAACTGTATCAACCATCTTTTTTTCTGCCTGTGGTACGGACTGGCTTTCCTGCGGCTCTGCCTTACTTTCTGCCTCTTTCTTATTCTCTGTGGCAACACTTATGATCTTATCTTCCAATGACTCTATTCTGTCTCCCATACGCTTCATCTCCTTATCCTTTTTCTCAATATCATCCCTGAGTCTTGCAATCGTACTGCTTGCCTTATTCAGTTCATTCTGCTGACTGTTGATAAGAGCGTCCTTATCCTGGTTCTCCTTGACCAGACGCTCCCTGACTCCCTCATCATCTTTGGAAGTCTCTATTTCAGAAAGCTTCTTATTCAGGGCATCATACCTTTCATTCTGATGATTGATCTTTGCAACCACTTCATCCATCTGAGAAATGAGTGCTTTCACATACTCAGACTCTTCCGGAATCTGTTTCTTGACTTTATTCAGCTGTTCCAAAACTTCCTCATATAATCGTCGCATGGTAATAGGTTTTTCCCCTTTGTCCATAACCTCCTTAATTGTCTGAACAGGTACACCCTTTTCATAAAATTCAAGGGACACCTGCATCTGATGAACCGAATACTTGGTATTCTTGATAATATCAATCACATCTTTTGAAACATCCTTGTGCAGACATTCCGATAAAATCTTCATCTGTTCAATATCGTATGACTTATTGAGATAAAGGCTGATCTCCTCCTCTTTCAGTCCATATTCATAATCACTTTTTACAAGAGCAATCGTATCTTCACTAAAATGCTTATTTCGGAGAAGCTGCAATTTTTTCTCGATTGCTATCGCACTAAGCGGTTCTCTGTTTTCTTCCATATATGCCTCCTAACTACTAAAAAAACAGCCTAACGTTCTGGCTGCTCTTTCCTGTCTCGTATTGTCTCTTTGTTGTACTGTGCATCTTTTCCATCTGATACGCTGTCTGGAATAAGACTCTTCCATATAGATTTACCAATATTCAACTCTTTGAATACTGCCCTTTCTTTTGCACATGCTTTGGAATACTCCTCTTTATAATGTTTACGCAGTGCTTCCACCTCTTCAAGGCTATATCCCTGTGATAAAAGCTTCTGTTTCAAAGTTTCCCATTGCAGATGCTCATCCGTAAAAAATTCATCTCCCTGGAGGAAAGACTTCTCAGCAGGTTCTAACTCTTTCATATCATCTGCTATATCAAAAAGTTCTCGACTTCTCTCCCTAGCCTTATAAATGCGGCTTTTCTCTGCTGAAACTTCTTTTCTTTTATCTGTCAATGAGCTGATTACACTGACAAGCTCCTCTGCTGAATGAATGTCATGATTGACAAGGAACAAATACTCCTCCTGCAGTTTATGCATCTTACGGATATCATCCTTATACTTCCATACCTGACTGTATGGCTTCTTTTTCAGCTTTCCTATCCGGTATAGCTTTGCATAGTATCTCTTTTGAAGCCCCGACATCTTTGCCCTTCGGTATCTTCTCACCTTACACTTACAAAGAACCGGTTGTACTTCTTTCTGCTGTTCCCGGTAAAATGAAATATCCTCTTTTTCTATCCTTTCCCGGATTGCCTCATCAGAATACATGTTATCTAATGTCTTACATCTGCGAAATCTCGTCATTCCTTGTGGCTTTACCGCCAGATACTTTCCCTGCTTGACCTCATATCCTTTGTCAGATAACAGCTCCAGAAACTGCTCATAATTTCCTGCCTGCAGTATGCAGGAATCCAGGTCTCTCTTGATCATATCTGCCCATACAAAACTGCCTTCACGATATTCGCTCCAGTCCTTATAGCTTTCATGCTCTTTTTCCTTACTGCCATCATCAACATCAATGATTGAAAGACCATATTCCTGACACAACTTATTCGTGATTGGCTGGATATACTTTGCCCAGTCTCCTTTTTCATAGCGGTACTTTTTCCCATCCACAAAACTCACACTGTTAAATACAATGTGTGAATGAACATGTGCTGTATTATCATGCACCACATATACTGCCTCATATGATTTTCCAAGATACTCTTCCACGAATCTGCGGGTTATCTCAAATGCCATATCAGGATTCACTTCATCTTCCTTAAATGAGAGAATGATATGATATCCCTGCCTTTTATCAACTTTTCCAAACTTCCGTTTTGTAGCTTTCATCTGTTCAAAAGCAGAATCGACCTGACAGTTGATTGCACCAACGAGCCTTCCATCCTGTGTTTTCTCCGGATTCATCACATAATCAAGAGATCTCTTCAGATGTTTTCCGTGAAAATGCCCACCACAATCCTTCATATTAAGGATTTTACTGATTGCCAATCTTTACCACCGCCTCATCTACCTTCTGATTCAGTTTTCGCATATAAGCTATCAGCTGTGTCTTATCTTCCTTGGAATACAGCCTGGCATTATTGTTAAATACTATCTGATTGATATTTATTCCAATTCTGTTGACTTCATTAATGAGTTCCTTCAGAATCTTCCTTACTTCCGGATAATCATTTGGTTTCTGACTGATAAGAAGACGGATATACTCAGCCTCATTCATTCCATTATCACATGCCTTTTTTGCAAGCATCTTGGCTTCCTCTGGCATTAGTCTTAGTGTTTTCCTAATACAATGAACTTTATCTGCCATAGACTCACCTTCCTCTCTTACCCGTACTATAATCCTTAATTCCTTCTGCAACTGTCACCGCAGCTTTTTCCAAATCATCCCTGCTACTTAGATGACTAATGAATGATTCCACCAAAGCAGCTGCCATTTCATCAATCTCCTTTGCATAACAGGTCTTTTCAAACAACCTGTCCAGCCTCTTTTCATCTGCTTTCAAACTGTCATACTTATCCTGAAACTCACTGTAATCTTTAAAATCCTTTGGATCATTCCTGTGTGCATCAGCATCAAGTATCAGTTCATAGTTCCATTCACAAACAGTATCTATAACATCATCTATCGGGTATGGTTCAATTTCACCATTCTCCTCAGCTACATCCTGTCTGTACATCTTTCCATCAGAATCTATGCCAATAGCATAATCATGACCTTCCATATAGTTAAGCAATATTGCAGCATCTTCTATCGAAGGGTTAAGTAAGATATCAAATGTGTCTGCCCAGGCAATCAGTTCTTCTGGTTTTGAAAATAGCGTAACTTCTGCATCCATTGCTTCCTTGCACCTCCTTATCCGTGTTTAGTAAATATTCACCAAAGCTCCAGTCTCCAGTTAGTCCCCGGCGACTGCTAGATACGCATTAGAGACATCTCTGTCCTAATGCCATCTAGTTAGGGAGAAAATCTCCCTAAAACCCTCTGTTTATGAAAGTGGGGGCGCTTTTTGCCCCCACTTTGCTACTTTGGGGGCGCTTTCTGCCCCCACTTTGTTATTTTGGGGGCGCTTTCTGCCCCCACTTTTATACTGAATTCAATCCGGTTTTTATCGTGTCCGAATTGCGGGGGCGCTTTTTGCCCCCACATTGACATTTTGGGGGCACTTTCTGCCCCCACTTTGCTGTTTTGGGGGCGCTTTCTGCCCCCACACATCAAAATCCGGTTTCTCATGCCCTGACTGGTTCATCTGCTCGCTTATTCATCCTGTTCAAATTAAGCTTTGCCGCTACAAGCCACTCGTTGTAATCCTTATATCCGGCAGGTGGCGGACAGTCTTCTACCTCATATCCAAGCTCATAATACTTTCTCATAAGTTCAGCTGCTGCTTTTCTCCCCGGCTCATCTCCATCAAGGCAGAACCGGATGGAAGTAATCTGCGGATGTTCCCGAAGAAAAGTCTCAAGTGGTGCATCTGCAAGCATCCCAAGTGCCAGCTTATTTGATTCATAATCCGCGAAGATATCGACATAACTCATAAGGTCGATTGCAGCCTCAAATACTACAAGCTCTGTACTGTTTTCATTCACCACATTAAATCCATAGTTCTTATCATTTCCTGTGACATCACACTTGAATGGCTTACCCTGCTTATCAAACACTCCCCGCATACTTGCAAATCTTGTCACTCCATTTTTATCATTTCCTTTGAAAACAACATTGTGGTAATGCCTGCTCTCATAAATCAGTCCATCTTTTAAAAACAGATCTATGACTACTCTGCTGATTCCTCTCTCCTGATTCAGATATGAAATAAGATAGGAATTATCTCCTGCCGGTTCCGGTAGGACAAATGGCTTTCTCTCCTCTGCCTGCTTCTGCGATACCTGATGAACAAGAGGCTGCTTTACAGGCTTCTCAATTCTTCTGTATCCTGCAAAATCTAAAAGCCAGAACACAGCCTCTTTTACACTCATTCCACAAAATACCCGTAAGAAATCTATCTGTGAGCCGCCATTGTTTCCTTTGTCAAACTGCCTTGACCATCTGTACCAATGGCTTCTGTTATAGATACGGATGGAATCCATCTCCTTTAAAGTGTGGTATTTGCCAATCCTCTTTACTGTATACCCAAGGCTTTCTGCAACTGCACACAGATCAACACGCTTTGCTATGGCAAGCTCTTCATCCGTAAATCTTCCATCCATGTTTTCACCTTGCCTTTCCCTGCTCTGCTACAAGCGGTGACTTGATATCAAGTGTCCGGTAATCTGTGCTCAGGGTAATCTTAGGATTATCAATCATGCCTTTTTCCCTGAAACTGAAAAATTCACGATTGTCTCCACCGACTATGATATGGTCAATAAGCGGTATTCCCATCAGTTCACACAGCTTGTTCATACGGTCTGTCATCATCGTGTCTGCCTTGCTTGGGAATACATTCCCGGATGGATGACAATGGATTAACATCATGCTTGCCGCATTGCTTAGGATACTTGATTTAAACAGCTCTCTCGGATGTGCCATTGCCTCATTTAAAGAACCAACACTTGCAAAATGCACATTGATAGGTTTTAAATCTGACCTTAAATTGACCACACACACTACTTCCCTGTCAAACTGGCACATACAGTCTCCCATGACAGCAGCTATATCCGCCGGATTATTAAAGGTGTGCTCCGAATAAATCGGAGCATCCTTTACAAGTCTTACCGAAACCACATCAAGCTTGAAGTCATTCTTCTTTGGCATCAGACACCGCCTCCTCTCCAAACTCGACACGGATAACAAAGTCACCTTTCTGGCTGTTTATGAGAGCAATGAGTTCTTCCATTGTAAGTTCCTGCTCCATAGCTGCCTCCTATCTGGACTTTTCCTTCGCGTCATATACAAGGGGAGGTTCTGCAACGATACCATCAAGTCTCTTGTTTGGTGTATCAGTTGCAAGGGTGAGTTTTCTTAAATCCTTATCATAGTGATATACCTGATTGGAAAGTCTCTCGTCCAAAGACACCTCCTGCATATTTACCTCGACTACCATCTGTGCAAGCATCTCAGGGCTTCCCATATCTGAAGATACTGCAATAACCTCATGCACGCTCGAAGGGAGAATATAAAGGTCACTCTCTAAACTCTCTGCCAGCTCATGAAGCTCATTCTCATAAAGCATGGATGCTGCACCATTGATACCCTTTTCATTGGAAATCACCCACATCGTCTGCTCCGGTGGAATCTCGGCTATCATCATATCTGCAATCTCCTGTGGCATCCCATCCCTTGCGAACATTTCTCTCATAATGTCATTCATGCTACGAACGACAGGTGGGAAGAGTCTTCTTGTGTTTTCCGCTGCACACTTAAAGAGCTGTTCCTCACTCATTCCAAGTCTTTTTGCAAATTCATTTGTAATTTTTGAACTCTGCACCGCATCCTTATCGGCACTGATTATTACCTTATACACAATAGAGAGATCCTGAAACTCCCTGTGTGGCACCTGTTCCAAAAATGTCTTATTCTGCTCTGTATTGATGAGCTGGAATACAATCTTCTCGTTAGCATCCCTCATAATGCTGTCCACATCAACAACCGGAGCCTGCTCATATGCCCTTTCCATGAAGTCACATGCAGCCATAAGTGTTTCCTCAAGATCGCCACAGTCCTGATACTTCTTATACATGTCATTGATATAAATCGTAGGCGAAATATTCCTGCCTTCTTCTCTTAAGATGATGCCATCAAGAGTCACATTCACCTTTTCCACTGGCTCTGCCACAAGCTCCATTCCTTTGAACTTCTCAGGCATATAATCCATAAACTTTTCTTTTACTACTTCCTTAAAAATCTCGTAATTCATCATATTACGGTTCCTCCTTAATCTAAAAAAGCAGGGAACATAAGTCACTGGCTTACATTCCCCGCAAGGTTAATTGTTACTGTTTATTCTTTTTCTTTCTTCCACGAAGTCCTACTCCAACACCTGTAATAAGTGCAAGTGCACCGATTCCAAGATAAAGAAGCGGATTTGCATTGTCACCTGTCTGTGGAAGCTTAGGCTCTGTCGGTACATTGACAAGCTTAAGAGTTGCTACAACAACATCCGGTGCATTATCATCATATCGAAGTGTTACATCGTGAGCTGTTTCATCAAGGATATATCCGTCAGCTGCTTTAGTCTCAACAACTGTATAATGGATATCTTCTTTGAATGATCCATCCTCATTGTAAGTACAGATAGGAAGCTCCTTGCTCTCTGCATGACCATTCTTGTCAGTAGTGAGTGTATCAAGCACCTTTCCATCCTTATCCCTTACTTCAAATACAACACCCTCGATCGGCTTTCCGGTTACTTTGTCAGTTTTCTCGATGACAATCTTACCGACTGCCTGCTCATCCTTCATGGATACCTTCTGGATTTCTGCAGTCTCCTTTACTTCAAAGGTTACATCACTTGCCACCTTATATCCATACGGTGCAGATTCCTCTCTGAGTGTGTACTTTCCGACAGGAAGTCTCTCAATCATATGCGTCTTTCCTGCTTCTGATGTCCAGCTTTCTACAAGCTTTCCATCAGCATCAATTACTGAAAGCTTTGCTCCAGGCAACTCTTTCTCTCCTGTGATATCAGTCTTTGAAATTTCTACCTTAATAGGTGCATTTTCAAATGCTGCCTCAAACTCGATAACCTTTACCTTATCTCCCTGATATGAAGCATCCACATCAAATGTCTTATCTGACTTCACATAGCCCTTTGGTGCCTCAAGTTCTTTGACATAATACTGTCCAAGCGGAAGGTCAGAGGTAAATGCAGCCTTTCCATCCTTGCCTGTTACTGTTCTCTCAATCTGTGTATCAGCTTTTACGATTACCTTGCCATCTTTGTTCACGATATCTTCTTTCGCAAATAAACCGAATACTGCTCCTTCAAGTGCTTCCTTAGTCTCTAAATCCGTCTTGGTTACAGTAATCTGCACTTTCTGACGCTCATTTGTCACATCCATTCCTGCAAATACAACCTTTGTATTCTGGTCGATATAGGAAAGGTCTGCCTCAATCGGTGTATCATCTAATACAAATCCATCAATGGTTTTTGTCTCAACAAGATAATACTTGCCAAGTGGAAGGTCATCAATTCTTGCGATACCCTTATCATTTGTCACGATGGTTGCCACCTTGTCTCCTGCCCTGTGATATACAGTGTCAAGTCCGTCAGCACTTACGATATCCTCTTTTGCATATACATCAAAAGTTACTCCTGCAAGGCTGTCCTTGAAGAAATTGAAGATAAAGTCATACCAGTAACCCTTCATAAGAGTAGTGTCTGTTACAAATTCGCCGTCCTTATTGATAACGATGGAACCTGTAGGAACTTCATCCTTCATCTCTACATGCTGCACTTTGCCAGTGTCCTCTACTGTAAACTGGATATCTGTTGCTTTAAGATATCCGTAAGGAGCAAATTCCTCACGAAGAGTGTAAGTCTCTCTAACTACAAGTCTCTTGATCACATGTGCTTCCTTAGCATCAGATGTCCATGTGTCTACCACATTTCCATCCTTATCAAGTACAGTAAGTGTTGCACCTGTAAGCTCTGCACCGCTTGTGATATCTGTCTTTGTAAACTCAAAGGTTGAAGGAGTGTTCTTATACTCGCTGTTATATACAGCAGCCTTAACATCCTGTCCCTGATATTTTGTATCAAAGTTTACTGCTTCCTCATTTGTCACATATCCGGCAGGCTTTACAAGCTCCCTTGCAACATATTTTGCAAATGAATAATCCTTAACAAAAGCAATCTTTCCATTCTCATCAGATGTTGCCTTCTCAAGAAGTGTGCCTTTCTCGATAATAACTCTGCCATCAGCATTCTTGATATCCTCATCTGCATAAAGACCAAATACTGCACCTGCAATCGGTGTGTTATCTTCTGCATCAAGCTTAGTCACTGACATATCAAGCTTCTGTCTGTCATCAGAGAAAGTAAGACTTTCCTTGATAACAGGTGTCTTATCATCCACATATGTGAATGTCACTTTCTGCTCATTCGGATTTAATACATATCCGTATGGAGCTTCCACTTCCACAACCCTGTACTGTCCAAGAGGAAGATTCTTAGCTGTTGCCTTTCCATCCTTGCCAGTTGTAAGAGTTGTCACAAGGTCTCCCTTGCTGTAATACTTAATGCGGTTTCCGTCTGCATCCTTCTGGTTGTCTGCTGTGTAAATATCCTCGGCAGCATAAACTTTGAATTTTGCTCCGGCAAGTGAGCCTTCCTTATAAACAAACTCTTTCTCATATGAGCTTGCAAGAAGTCCTCCCTTGAATCCATCAAGTACCTCTCCCTTCTTTTCTACAGTCAGCTCTCCTACTGCAGGGGCATCGGAATATTCCACAGTAATGATTGCATCATTTGTATCACCATCTGTCTCAAATGCCGTATCAGTATCAACAGAGATGTTGACATACTTATCATTTACAACATAGCCAAATGGTGCAGACACTTCCTCAATGCGGTAGTTACCGATTTTCAGTGCTTCCGGTAAGATTAAATCTCCGTCCTCATCAGTAAAGAATGAAGTATGTTCTACCTTTGACGGATAAGTTGTGTACTGCTTCACATATTCGTTCTTATCAATATTGAAGATCTTAAACTCTGCATTTGGTACAAGTACTGTCTGCTTTGTATCGGAATCCTTCTTGATTACACGAAGCTTTGCAGTAAATTCCCTGTCAAGAAATACTCTCCATGTCTGAGGCTTGTCAGGATGATTCTCGCTGATTTTTACCTCAAATGGCTTGATTGTCTTCATGTTATGCGGAGTCTTTGACTCAACTACCACATAGATTCCATAAGGAATTGCAATGGAAACTGCATGTCCCTTATCATCGGATGTGATTGTTGTTGCTCCGTTTTCCCCGATTACTACCGGAGTTGCCTTATCAAAGTCATAACTTCCATCTGCCTTTACAGGTAAAGATGATTTCAAATAAGCTGTGAACTCTGCACCTGCAAGCAGTCCTGCTTCAGTATCATCGCCATTGTCAGATACCTTGATAAGCTGGAATGGCTGCTTGATGACCTGCTCTGCTGAGGTTGTGCTTCTTGATACCTCTGCTACTAAGTCGCCCTCGTAGTCGCATACTACATCATGCTCTTCTTCATCTAAAAGATATCCTTCTGATGGTGTGATTTCTTTCACATAATAGTTTCCGAGATAAAGGTTATTAACCTCTGCCTCGCCAGTCTTATCTGTTGTAAGAGTTGCAACCAAGTCTCCTGCTTTGAAAACAACACCTGTTGCTCCGTCCGGATGCACGATATCGTTTCTCGCATAAAGACCATAAACTGCACCTTCAAGGCTTGCATCTCCCTGGGCTACTGCCTTGCCTGATTCCTTGTCTACCTTGTAGATATGAATCTTTGCTGTGGTTCTGTCATTTACAAATGTGTGACTGAATGATGCCTTTGCCTGTGTTTCAGGTAATACATTGAAATTGAAGCTGTAAACATCTTTACTGTTTCTGATATACGCATATGGTGCCTGTGTCTCTGAGACATAATATCCGTTAGAGATTGGCAGATCCACGCTGTAGCTTGCCTTTCCGTCCTCACCTGTAGTTACTGTCTCAAGAGCTGTACCCTTTGTCACAATAACCTGTCCGGCATAGTTTTTGATGTCATTTCCGGCATAAAGTGTGTACTTGCCGCCATCAAGAGGATTCTCTGTGTCAGAGTCCTTCTTTACGACAGATACATCCGCTTTCTGTCTTGTATTCTCAATCGTAGTTGATTCATACTGTACTGTCACAGTCTGGTCCTTATACTCAACTGCTACTGTCTGAGGTGTGGTATTGATTGTATATCCGTCAATGCTCTTAATCTCTGTAACCACATAAGTTCCAAGATGAAGGTCAGATAATACCACCTGTCCGTCAGTTCCTGTTGTAAGGCTTTCTGCCACTACATCGCCAGCACTATACACCTTTGTACCATCTGCCTTGTAGATATCTGCTCCTGCAGTTACCTTGAATGCTGCTCCAGAAAGCTTCTTTTTCTCATAAGTGAAATTGCTTCCATTCCATGAGCTAAGCACCTCACCCTCTTTATAGATTGTGATTGCTCCAAGCTGCTCTTTATCTGTTGCAGAGATTCCTGTTGTCTGTCCTGCTTTTACAGTAAGTGTATGAACCTTACCTGAAAGGACATATCCCTTTGGAGCGGTAATCTCTTTTACATAATAAGTGCCTGCAACAAGTGCAGCTGACTTTGCATATCCGTTTCCATCTGTTGTCATGGTCTGTACTCTGTTTGTGCATCCGCTGTCAGAATAGATTCCATAAACTGCACCGGAAAGCTTCACTCCGCTTGACTCATCTATCTTTGTAAGCTCACCATATCCGATATTCTCTGTCTTGACCTTGATATATGCTTTGATAGGATCTGCTGTCGGTCTTTCAGAAATAAACTCCTGATATCCGCTCTTTCCTGTAAGCCAGAATACACAGCTTGATGTTGTCTCAATCTTGCCAGCATTGGATGTGAATGTTCCTGTTGTAGCTGTAGTATTCACGCTCGTTGAAGAGATTGTAATACTGTTGCCATTCTTATCAACAGAATATCCGCTGATGCCAAAATCAAAATCCGATAAAACACCATTGCTGTCAGATAATGTTGTTTCAAATCTCTGACTTCCCTCATTCCACTTTAATTCATAAGTTGGTGCCTCACTGGTTCTGCGTGATGCAAAACTTGGAAGTGTTGCATTGTAGGAGCTGCTGATATTGTCCCTGAGTCTCTCATAATAGCTGTATGAAGAATCAGGACTTGGTGCTGTGTTACAGAGCTTTCTTGCTGCCGAATCACCACTTCCGGTTCCAAAGATATCTGCTACAATAACCCATACCATTGCCTGAGTTGCGATATACTCATCGCACTGACTGTTGCTTGGTGCCGCCTTTTGTGTACTGTTAAACCCATAATAAAGGCAGTAACTTAAAAGTTTTCTCTGCTGTGCTGACATTGATGTGCTCGCATCATCGTAGCTGTTCATAAGCTGACCGCCATCTGCTCTTAATCCGAAATTCATACAATATGCAGAATTTCCGTCAAGAATTGAATACAGAATCTTGCCATGATTATATCCGGGCTTCAGCTCACTTACTTCTCCGGAATTTTTGACTGACGCATTCCAGAACGCAATATTTGCCTGCGGACTGGCTGCAAATGCTGTTGTACCATTCGCAAAGAGTGTTCCAACCAGTGTGAGCATAGCCATAAATCCTGCCATAAAACGCTTTAGTTTCTGTTTCATGTGCTCTTTCCTCCTTAATTTACGCATAAAAAAAGAAAGACATAAGTTTATGGCTTACATCTTTCTTCCTTCTGCTTCTATTCGTTTTTATTTATCTGTGACATCGAAACTCGTAATAGTCTGTGCCGCCTGTCGTGTAAACTCCATCATAACTGATGTAGAATACCGGATCTGTTTCCAAAAGTAACATACTTGCAATATATTCTGCGATTGTATCCTCAGATGATAACCGCTGTCCATCAATGGTACTTGCTTTGTTGAGGTCTGTCTCTACAAACACACTATAATAAGAGCCTTCCATACCATCGTAAGGATAATACTCATTGTACTCTTCCTGCGTGATACTGCCGTCATTCAAATGGTTCTGTAAATTCTGCTGTGTGGTAATCATCCCTCCTGCCTGACACTTTGCTGTTGCAAGTGACACAACATTCTGTGGACTGTATGCCACGGATGCAGGCTGTGGATTGCTCACATTGTCTTTCGGACTGTCTGTAGTCTGACCACCATTACCTGCATTACTCTGATTTCCACCAGCTTCCTTATTACCACTTGCAGGAGCTTTTTGTTCCGACTCGTCATTCTGCTCTGACTTTTCTTCCTGCTTTGAAGCAGTTTCATTATCAACGGACCGGTTATCTTCCTTATCAGTGTTCTCTTCTGATTCTTTAGCCTCGGCAATATCTTTCTCTGTCTCTTCACTTCCAGCTTCGGTTGTGACCTCTGTGACAGTTTCCGTTGCCATTGCTACTTCTTCAGTTGGCTTTACGCTTTCCGTCGGTTTCTCTGTCTGATTATCAGCCTTTTCCTTACCACCATTACAGGCAGCCATTGAAAAGACCAGTACTGCGGATAATAAGATAATACTTATCTTCTTCATAGTAATCACCCATCCCTTCTCCGCAAGAGGGACGGGCTTCGTGTTCCGTGCCATCCACCCTTGCGGTGAACTATTTATCTGTAATGCACGGGACACATAGGACTGTCCCGTATTCTTTGCATCTTAAACTCCTTTCATTATACCAGCTCTCTTATTTTAAAGAAATACTGCATAAGTCTTCTGTTTTTCTTATAATTTAAGAATAAACCCTTTACCTGCATACGCTCACCTCCTCTCAGAATGTGCCCATTCTTACGAATGAAAGAAATATCCTTGCCACCATAGCGAATAGAAGAAGAATTATTCTGGCAAGTCCTAAGACCAGCTTCAACGCTCCAAGAATTATCCTTAATATCCACTTGAGTATCTCTAAAATTACTGTTCCTACGGCTCCCATAACTCTTCTCATAATAATCAGTCTCCTTTCGACATCCATCCCATTGCAAGTCCTGCAACATCTGCATCGTCCATAACATCTTCTGTAGGTTCTTGTGCTTCACTATTGGCTACCTGCATTATTACCGGCTGACCAACATTCATTCCGGATATCACTCCGCCTAACAGCCTTATGACCTCTTTCCTAGCCTCATTGGTTGCTGCTTCAATGACTTCTTCCTTAATGTCATCAATATCTTCTGACCGGATATATTCAGCCCTCTCTTTTTCCTTCTTCTTGATAACAAAAGTTTCTTTTCCATAATTATCAATGTAGAACTGAATCGCATCTATAATGAACTGGTTCTTAGATTTGAAAATCTTCGGATCAAGGTTCTGAATCACATCATTGATTTTCACATGCTGAGGATTGCTCATGTTGAGGCGGACAGAAGTTTTTACTTCATATTCAAGTCTTCTTCCCATCATCTGCCTCCTTATGATAATCGCTTAGTGCTTTTAAGTCCCATTGTGGCAAGCTGCTCATATCCTCTTGCATTTGCCTTTACATCAAGGTTATAGGAAATGTTCTTAGCATCATGACTACCAAAATTCTTCATCACAACTGCCCCGCCACCGACAAATACAATCGGTGTAGTCTTTAAGTTATACCCAAACTCACGGATTGAGTTATATACCTTATCAACAAAATCCTCTATCTCTGCCTTGATAATGGCAAAGTATTCATCATCAATATCTGACCTGCCATATCGCATGATGTTCTGTATCTCTGACTCGTCTACCTCTCCGTTAAGTTGTCTTACACACTGCTCATTGATAGAACGCATACAGGTAATAAGACCTTTTGGTATCGTCACACACTTTGATTCATCCGGTGACTTGTTGATTACCGGCATAATGTCGATTGTCCAGCTACCGATATCTACTATCAGCGTTTTCTTTGCCATTGTAGGAATCTTGTCCACTACTGCTGCATAACACTGAGGGAATACTGCCACATCATCAATTTCAATATAATACGGCTCATTCTCATATTTGAAGCTTACACGCTTATTCTTTGTCAGGTACTTGATAAAATCATTCTTCTCTGCTCCAAACCTTGTAAGTGGTAGTCCTACGGCAAGGAATACCTTTGCCTCTGCAAGACCTCTTCTTTTAAGTTCCTTAGCTACTGCCGCAAGTGTGAGAAGATAAAAGCTGCCATCTTCGACCTTCGTGTCCTTTACCTCCTGTCTCACAGTTCCAACCTTATAGAACTTTCCTTCATACTCGAGTACATCACCGAAAAGTGCTGGAGTTGTTGTAATCTCCTTAACACCTGTGACAAATACCTGAGAGATTGTTTTCATCATTGACCAGCCATGATCAATGCCGATTACTTCTAACTTGTTATTCATGTTCCTGTCTCTCCTTCCCTTCCGTAATAATTGCTTCCATATCCTGCTCATCTGTACCTTTTCTCCCTTCCTCTTCCATAAGCTGCTCAATAAACCTCTCTGATCTGGACGACATTGCAACTAATGAATATAGAAAAACCAGGATGATACTTATTCCGACCAACACAACAATCCAGCATAGCTTCATGTAAATACGCCTCCTTCTGTAGATTCTTCTAAGGGGCACTTACAATTTGCCTGACATTTTCGTGCCAGTCTTTGGAAATAAACACATTTCAAACATTCGTGGTCTGCCATAAATAGTGCTTTCTCATTTTTGGCTACAATCTTTCGGTAACGCTTTTTCAAATAAGAAACATCATATAAATCCTGCTTGATTTCATTCATGGCATTTTGCTTCATTATCGCTGTATTCAGTGAATTAATGTAGCTGACGAACTTTTCCTCAGTGCTTATATCCACACCTTTAAAAGTTAATTCCATTCACTACTTACCTGCTTTCTACACGGCTCATGCCATGTAGGTGTGCTTTTTTCCCATTTGCCTGCACACATAGGAATTACAGATAAGCCGCATCTGCGTTTACGACGCATTAAGTTAAATTAAATAATGCTATCCTCTCTACCGCCTTTTTGAGAGCCAGGAAGTTCCCTTTGAACACCTTCATAGTTTATTATCCTTCCGCAACAGTATTGACTACCCTTACTCGCTCCACTTTCATTTCTCAATCCTTCAGCACTCTTCGCAAGTATATTTGATTTCCATCAGGTATCTGAACCGGAATTATCACTATATCTGTAATTGTTATTCAATTGTATGAGCTGCTTTGCAACTCGCAGGATTATGATATAGCAAAATTTTGAATCCTTGAACTTCGCCAAAAGAAGTATTTTCAACATATCTATTCTTTTTATGTTAGTCCTCATTTGTGGTCTGTTCGTATTTTCATTATATAGTCCACATTTGTGGTTGTCAATATATTTTCAAAATAATGTACCACTTTTGTGAACTCTGTGTTAAAATATTCATATCAATTTGTTTGAGGTGATTATTAATGGATAATAGACATTCAATTGGAAGTAAAATTCAAAAATATAGAAAATTAAAAGATATGACACAGGACGAATTATCAAAACAGTCCGGTATTTATTTATCTACCATAAAGAAATATGAAAGCGGTGAACGAAATCCAAAACCAGATCAGCTTCAAAAAATAGCAGAAGCTCTTGGCATTAGCGTAACTGTATTTCTTGATTACGATATTAATACTGTTAGTGATGTTCTTTCTTTAGTTATGAAGCTTAACGAACAATCTCCATTGAAAATATCTGCTGATAAGGATAAAGATGGCAACTACATCCCCAGCAGCATACACATGACATTTGAAGATTCACAAATAAATGAAGCTATTTGTTCTTATCTAAATTGTAAACAACAGATAGATTTAATTGCCTATGAGGATAATGATAAAGCTGTGATTGAACAGCAAAAAGAATTTTATGATGATAAGATTAACAGATTGCTCTTATTTAACGAATGTATTAAAAAAATCCGCTAAATTGCGGATTTTCTTTGCTAGGACTCTATTATAATACTTCACTTTACATATCCTGAGTAGTTTATCCCCTACTCAAATAGCTTTGGTAAATCGTTGGTAAAAATCTACTGTAACATCCCCAAAACACTGTAAAATCAAGTATTTTTAATCAAGGTTAGTATATTGCCGTGGCAAATGAAAAGTACTTTTATCATTGTTGCATAACCTCGCATTTCTTAGCTTTTCTTAGTTTTTCGGGCTTTGTAAGCCTTTGTAAATTTTTGCTTTCCGGCATAATCTGAATATTCTTGTGCGGCAGAGCCGCCTGTCCAGTGTAACGTGAGCCACCTGTCCAGACGGAGTGAGCCACAATAAATATGCGAGTTTACTCGCGTAATGCTTTATCCAAG
>NZ_JBQKGG010000021.1:0-35590 GCF_052118925.1 Candidatus Paralachnospira sp. LCP21S3_A2 | reverse complement strand
AGCACAGTAATGTGTGGAGCTGACTGTTACTAATCGGTCGAGGGCTTATCCAGGTGGTTTAGGAGTTTTGGGAATGAAATGATGTTGGACAATGTGTAGTTTTGAAGGTATGGTTACCTTCTGAATACGAAAGAGTTTTGAGATACAGAAGCATTTAAAGTACATAAGATTGTGTTACAAAAGATGATCCCGGTGTGAAGTGATTTCATGCCGGGTATTTTTGTATCATCGGAGGTTATTATGACGGAAGAAGAACGGAATGCGTTTCACTCCGCCCTTGCAGACAGTGAATATGTTCTGGTGGGAATCGGAGGAGAGTGGAAGAAAGAAAAGAGAAGCGAAATCAGAACGGCGTATGAGAAACTGAGCAGACTTCTCGGAGATAAGGATTATTTTATTGTGACAACTGTGGAAGATGGAGAGATTGGTTCTTCGCAGCTGGATCAGACCAGGATCGCAGCGCCCTATGCAGGGGAAACGAATCCGACAGCAGGAGGGGAGGAACGGTGGCAGTCCTATATGAACTGGCTGATGAATACGGTAAACCGAAATCTGCTGATTCTGGAGCTGGGTGAGGGATTCCTTCATCCTGGCGTGATCCGCTGGCCATTTGAGCAGACGGTAAGCCTGAATCGGAAATCGCAGTTATATCGTATTCATGAGAAGTATCCTCAGATTCCGGATAATCTGGATGGACGGGGCCATGCTGTACGGGAAAACAGTGTGGACTGGATATTGGGCGGATCGTGGGAAAAATAAGGATTTTCTTAAGAAAATCCTCCAATTCTTCTATTGTGCGGCTATGACGATTGTGTTAAGATATCAATGTACTGGGCTTTGCTCAGGCTGTTAAAAGAAATCCGCAGCTGCGGATCAGATGCAAAAGACAGCAATCATAAGGAAGTGACAGCATGATAGCAATCATCGATTATGACGCAGGAAACTTAAAAAGTGTGGAAAAGGCATTTGCGTTTCTGGGACAGGAGACAAAGATCACAAGATGCAGGGAAGAGATCTTAAATGCCGACAGGGTCGTGCTTCCTGGTGTGGGAAGTTTTGGCGATGCCATGGAGCGGCTTCAGCAGTATGAGCTTGTTCCGGTGATTCAGAATGTGGTAAAACAGGGAACGCCGTTTCTGGGAATTTGTCTGGGTTTGCAGCTTTTATTTGAAAGCAGTGAGGAGACGCCTGGTGTTCCGGGGCTTGGAATCCTGCCTGGAAGGATTCTTCGGATTCCTGACACACCGGGGCTAAAGATTCCGCATATCGGGTGGAATTCTCTGGAGATCCGCGAGAATGCAGGCTTGTTCCGGGGAATTGAAAATGGAGCGTATGTATATTTTGTTCATTCCTATTATCTGAAGGCTGAGGATGAGGCCATCGTTGCAGCTTCAACGGAGTACGGAACTACAATCCATGCATCAGTGGAGCGGGACAATGTGTTCGCCTGCCAGTTCCATCCGGAAAAAAGCAGTGATGTTGGGTTACAGATCCTGAAAAACTTTGCGGCGCTGTAACAGAAGACAGGAGGAAAGCCATGTATACAAAACGAATTATCCCCTGTCTTGATGTGCATGCAGGACGGGTGGTAAAGGGTGTCAACTTTGTGAATCTGCGGGATGCCGGTGATCCCGTGGAGATCGCGGCGGCTTACGACAAGGCCGGAGCAGATGAACTGGTGTTTCTGGATATCACAGCCTCCTCGGATGCAAGAAATACTGTGGTGGATATGGTGCGTCGGGTGGCAGAAAAGGTATTTATTCCATTTACAGTCGGCGGAGGAATCCGGACAGTGGAGGATTTTAAGGCACTGCTTCGGGAAGGAGCGGATAAGATCTCCATTAATTCTTCGGCCATCAATCATCCAAACCTGATCTCCGAGGCGGCAGAAAAATTCGGAAGCCAGTGTGTGGTAGTGGCCATTGATGCCAAACGGCGGGCCGATGGATCCGGCTGGAATATCTATAAAAACGGCGGACGGATCGATGTGGGACTGGACGCAGTGGAATGGGCGATGAAGGCAGACCGGCTGGGCGCAGGAGAAATCCTTCTGACAAGTATGGACTGTGATGGAACAAAGGCCGGATATGATAATGAACTGACGGCTGCCATTGCAGAAAATGTATCCATTCCGGTGATCGCCTCCGGCGGAGCAGGAACAAAAGAGCATTTTTATGATGTACTGACAGAGGGAAAGGCGGATGCGGCTTTGGCGGCTTCGCTGTTCCATTATAAAGAGCTGGAGATCCGGGATCTGAAGGAATATCTTGCAGGTCGTGGTATTCCGGTGCGGCTGTAACGGAAAAAGAACGAAAGAAGGATAGCTATGGCTGCAATATCCAATGACTGGCTGGAGCCGTTGTCGGCTGAGTTTAAGAAACCATATTATGCCAGGTTATATCAGACAGTAAAAGAAGAATATAAGACCAGACAGGTGTTTCCGGATGCAAAGGATATTTTCTCTGCCTTTGAGCTGACACCGTTTCATCAGGTCAAGGTGGTGATCCTTGGGCAGGATCCGTATCATAATATAGGGCAGGCTCACGGACTCTGCTTTTCCGTGAAGCCTGGTGTGGAGATCCCGCCGTCGCTGGTGAATATTTACCAGGAGCTTCACGATGATCTTGGCTGCTATATCCCAAACAACGGGTATTTGACAAAGTGGGCGAAACAGGGAGTCCTGCTTCTGAATACGGTTTTGACGGTACGGGCCCATGCAGCTAATTCTCACCGGGGAATCGGCTGGGAGGAGTTTACGGATGCCGCCATCAAAGCATTAAATAAGCTGGATCAGCCCATTGTTTTTATTCTCTGGGGCCGGCCGGCGCAGAATAAGAAGCCGATGCTCACCAATCCGAATCATCTGATTCTGGAGGCCCCTCATCCGAGTCCGTTGTCGGCGTACCGGGGATTCTTCGGAAGCAGACCGTTCAGTAAAACAAATGAATTTCTGAAGGCTCATGGAATAGAACCCATTGACTGGCAAATTGAAAATATCAATGCAAACGGGGAGAAGGTATGAATATCGTAGAATTATTAAAAGCGATCGTATTCGGAATCGTAGAGGGAATTACCGAGTGGCTGCCCATCAGCAGTACCGGTCACATGATCCTTCTGGAGGATTTGCTGCCCTTAAAGGTCAGCGCGGAGTTCATGGAGATGTTCCGTGTGGTGATCCAGCTTGGTGCGATCCTGGCGGTATGCATTTTATTTTTCCATAAGCTGAATCCCTTTTCATCGCGGAAAAATAACCGGCAGAAGCGGCAGACCTGGAGACTTTGGGGAAAGGTCCTTGTAGGCTGTATTCCGGCCGGCGTGCTTGGCGTCCTGTTTAATGACTGGTTTGATGCCCATTTTTATAACAGCCATGTGGTTGCGGCAACGCTGATCATTTACGGCGTACTGTTTATCCTTCTGGAGCGGAGAAATAGAAAACGGTACTTCACGGTGGAGAAGTTTTCTCAGCTTACCTATCAGGATGCGCTGATTATTGGTGCATTTCAGGTTCTGTCCCTGGTTCCGGGAACCTCCCGTTCCGGCGCAACGATTCTGGGCGCCATGCTGATCGGAGTCTCCAGACCCATTGCAGCAGAATATTCGTTCTTCATGTCCATTCCGGTGATGTTTGGAGCCAGCTTCTTAAAACTGATCAAGTTTGGCTTCCATTATACGGGAATGGAGGTGGTTGTGCTTCTGGTGGGAATGATCACAGCATTTCTGGTATCGGTGTTTGCAATCCGATTCCTGATGAGTTATATCAGGAAAAAGGATTTCACCGCGTTCGGGATTTACCGGATTATTCTCGGCATTCTGGTGTTATTGTATTTCATGATCAAATAGGCAGTTTACAAAAAGTGAGGAAGAATTATGGCAGACTATAGAAGACGGAGAAGAAGTCAGTACGGAAGCCTGGGTGAAGGTTCCAGACGCCGCGGCAGAAGACCGCAGGGCGTTCTGGGGCTGTTATCGGTTCTCGGACCGATCCTGTATTTTCCGATGATGATTTTTTATCTGGAACTGATGTTTCATATTTATATGAAGGAAAGCTTAAAATACCTGCCGATCTGGCTGTTGTTTTCTGTATCCATGGGCTTTCTGTTATCCCTGCTGGCAATAAATTTCAGCTTCCGCGTGAATCGGATCATTACTTATGTGATTACGATTCTGTTCAGCGTGGTTTATACGGTTGAGATGATGACCAAGAAGATTCTGGCAACGTATTATCAGTTGTTCAGTATCGCCAAAACGGCAGCCAACAACAAGCTGACGGACTATATGGATGCTATTATCAAGGGAATCTTAGGAAATCTGTTTGGAATTCTTCTGATGTTTATCCCGGTGATCTTTATTTATGTGATTGGCCGGAACTTCTATAATTTCAAGAAAAAATGGATTGGACTTTCCGGTGTTGTGGCTGGCGCATTTGTAGCGACCCACCTTCTGGGCCTGCTGATACTGCACCTGCCCTGGAGCGGTGATTATAAGCCGGCTTCCATGTATGCCACAAATACCAACGTGGATGATCAGGTAGAACAGCTTGGCGTTACGACCATGCTTCGCCTGGATCTGAAACATTCGCTTTTTGGTGTGAAGAAGAATCTGGATGATGATTTTGCAGCTACGCCAAGCCTGGCAGAGAATGAGAGTAAGGCGACGGACAGTACGGAAGAGACAGGGAGTGTGGCTGCCTCCGGAAATGCGTCATTGTTTACCAATACAGATACCTCTCCCAATGTGATGAATGTAGATCTGGAGACGCTGGCGGCCAATGCCTCCAACGATGATGTTTCCTGGCTCTGTAAGTATTTTAACAGCCAGACGCCCTCCAATAAGAATAAATATACGGGAGCGTTTAAGGGTTATAACGTGATCTTTGTGACGGCGGAAGGGTTTACCGGATATGGAATCAGCCAGGAATTGACACCAACGCTTTGGAAGCTGTCCCATGAGGGCTTTGTGTTCAATAATTTCTATTCTGCGCTTCATTATACCAGTACCTCCGGTGGCGAGTGTCAGAATCTGACCGGGTTATATCCTCAGAATGGCGGTACTATCATCATGCAGGACAGTGGTGATGCGGGAACAAACTGGTATTTCAGTCTGGCGCAGCAGCTGAACCGTCAAGGCTATGGCTCCATTGGCTTTCATGCAAACGGAGATATGTATAATCGTCTGAAATCCCATACAAACCTTGGCTATAAATGGGTGCAGAGCGGAACCGGATTCAATATGGAAATGAATGAGGCCGGCACAAAGGCAATCTGGCCGCAGTCGGATCTTTACTGCATGGAGCAGACGGTGGATCAGTATATCGGCAGCAGCACGCCGTTTAATGTATACTATATGACTATCAGCGGGCACATGCCTTATGAATTTGAGAGTAATGCTCAGGCAAAGAAGAACCGGGAGCTGGTAAGTAATACCGGATATTCCGAGGTGACCCAGGGATATCTTGGTACTGTGATCGAGCTGGACAAGTCCATGGAATATCTGCTCCAGAGGCTGGAGGATGCCGGGATCGCAGACAAGACACTGGTTGTCCTGGCCGCGGATCATATTCCCTATTTCAACGTATCCACCATCGAGGAGCTTGCCGGAAAGACCTTCTCTTCCGGAGATACATCGGCTCTGGCAGATAACCTGAAGGAGGAAATGATCACAGACTACAACCTGTATAAGAATACGCTGATCATGTGGACAGGAAGCATGACAGAACCGGTTCAGGTAGATAAGGTCTGCTGCCAGGTAGATATTCTGCCGACGATCTCCAATCTCCTCGGCCTGGAATATGATTCCAGAATGCTTTCCGGCACAGATATTCTTTCGGATTCCACGCCTCTTGTGGCTTTCAACTCCGGAAGCTGGCTGACCGATCAGGGCTATTATGACCGTTATACTCAGACCTTTACGCCGTCTGCGGGCTGTACCCTGGATGCAGCGTCCCAGGAGGATTATGTGGCAACTATGAAGAAGGTCGCCTCTAACCGCCGTCAGATCTCCAGCATTGTGTATGAGAACGATGCGTACAGCTATATTTTCGGAGATACCAAGAACAGCTCCAGCTTGAATTAAAGGCAGAAGAAACAAAAAGAGAATCAATAAGAAACAGACTTCCCTTTTTATCAGAAAAACAGGATCTGATAGAGAGGGAAGTTTTTTGTTCCATGGAAGGTGCGTCTTATGAAACAAAAAATTTCATAGGAAGGTGTGCTCTGTAAAATAAAAAAATATAGAATCAGAGACGCCTGTGCTTGACGAGCAGGTACTTCTTATAATATAGTGTATATATGCACGATATAGTTCTATATAATGATGTTAAAAACGATGAAATATATAAAAGAGATGGTAAAGAAGCTGTATTGGAAATGGAAACTCTGGCATATGGATTATCAGTGGAGGCAGAGAGCCGGGGATCTGTATTCTCTGATCCCGCCATCGTATTATTATATCTATACACCGGAGGAGATTAAAAAGATGAAAAGGGAAATGGTGGACAGTATCCGGGCGATTCTCGAAGAAGAGGAACAGGCGGATGGACAAAAGGATACGGAGAAGATCTGAGTGTCGTTCTTTACCTGTTTCTTACTTGCTTTTTTACAGTCATATGGGGTAAAATGAAGGGTAAAGAATGTGGTCAGAACAGACCGGAAAAACTAAGGAACCAAGGGGTGATGGAATGGCAGTAACGACATTTGCGGCGATCGATGTGGGCTCCTATGAGCTGGAGCTTACGATATATGAGATCTCCCCGAAAAAAGGAATTAACCAATTGGATCGGGTAAGGAAGATCATCGGTCTGGGGCGAGATACCTATGGGCGGGGCGTGATCAGTCATGAACGGGTCGATGAAATGTGCCGGCTTCTTCTGAAATTCAAGGAGATCATGTCGGAGTACCAGGTGGATGGCTATAAAGCATATGGAACCAGCGCACTGCGGGAGGCGGAAAACCGGGAGGTCGTCCTGGATCAGATCCAGGTGCGGACCGGAATCAAGATCGAGATCCTCAGCAATTCCGAGCAGCGCTTTTTATGCTACAAGGCCATTGCGGCGAAGGAAAATGAATTCAACAACATGATCCAGAAAGGAACAGCCATTGCGGAGGTAGGCTCCGGCAGTATGCAGATTTCTCTCTTCGACAAGGATATGCTGGTGACGACCCAGAATTTAAAACTGGGAGCTCTCCGGATTTATCAGATCCTTTCGGGTACCGGAGGAACGGATGCTGATAAGTATCAGATCACGCAGGAGCTGATCGACAACGATATCGATACCTTCCAGAAGCTGTTTCTGAAGGATCGGAACGTGAAAAATATCATTGCTACCGGAGTATGTGCCCTGTATCTGGGGCGTGGTGCAAAATCTGACCGCCAGCGGATCACGGCGGAAGAATTCCTGAATTTCTATCAGGATCTGCGGACCCTCAGCGAGGCGGGAATTGCAGAAAAGTATGACATTCCGGCAGAGTATGTGGCGTTGATCGTACCAGGTGCCATGGTTTATAAAAAGCTGATCGATGTGACAGGGGCGGAGCTTCTGTGGCTTCCCGGTGTGCGGCTGGGAGACGGAATTGCGGCGGAATATGCAGAACAGAAAAAACTGATCCGGTTTACCCATGATTTTTCCGGCGACATTATCGCGGCGGCGCGTATCATTGCGGAGCGCTACCGGTGTGATAAGAACCATTCGGCTATCCTGGAAAAGAATGTACTGAACCTGTTTGACAGCATGAAGAAGTATCATGGCCTCGGAAAACGGGAACGGCTGCTGCTGCAGATCAGTGCCATTCTCCATGACTGCGGAAAATATATCAGTATGCGGACGCCGGGGGAGTGTGCCTATAATATCATTCTGTCCACGGAGATTATCGGGATCTCTCATAAAGAACGGGAAATCATTGCCAATGTGGTGAAGTATAATACGCTGGAATTTGATTATACGGCGGATTCTGTCACGCTGGATAAGCAGATGCGGATCACCATTGCCAAGCTGACTGCCATCTTAAAAATCGGAAATGCCATCGATCGCAGCCATAAGCAGAAATTCAAGAATATCAAGGTTTCCGTCCGGGATCAGCAGATGGTGATCACAACGGATTCTACGGAAAATATCATGCTGGAGCAGAGCCTGTTTGTCCCGAAAGCAGACTTCTTTGAGGAAGTATATGGGATCCGGCCGGTGCTCAGAAGAAAGAAGGGATAGGAGTCATGGCAGAAAACAGGGAATTTCAGAAAAGCGAATATTTTCAGAACCGGGAGCTGTCCTGGCTTCAGTTCAACAACCGTGTCCTCTGTGAAGCGCGGGATAAAAACAATCTGCTGTTTGAACGGCTGAAATTTTTATCCATTACGGCCTCGAACCTGGATGAGTTCGTCATGGTGCGTGTGGCATCATTAAAAGACATGGTTCATGCAGGCTATACGAAGAAGGATCTGGCGGGAATGACGCCGGAGGTGCAGTTGGAGAAGATCGGGACGGGGATGCATGAGCTGGTGGATCTTCAGTATTCCACCTGGAACCGTTCGTTACTGCCGCTCTTAAAAAAAGAGGGGATCACCGTACTCTCCCATCATGAGCAGCTGACAAAAGAACAGGCGGCTTTTGCCGATCAGTACTTTGAGACGGAGGTTTATCCGGTGGTAACCCCTATGGCGGTGGATTCTTCCAGACCGTTTCCGCTGATCCGCAACAAATCACTGAATATTGCAGCGCTGTTAAAAAAGAAAAAGGGCGCAGAGCATAAGGATGCCCTGGAATTTGCCACTGTTCAGGTGCCTGCTGTGCTGCCGCGGATCGTGGAGCTGCCTGCCGGAAAAGAAGGCGGACGCTGTTTCATTTTACTGGAGGAGCTTATTGAGCGGAACATGAGCCGCTTGTTCCTGAATTATGAAGTGATCTGTGCCCATCCTTACCGGATCATGCGGAATGCAGATCTTCCGATCGATGAGGAGGAGGCTGAGGATCTGTTAAAGGAGATCGAGCGGCAGTTAAAGCGCCGCCAGTGGGGAGAGGTGATCCGCCTGGAGGTGGAGGAATCCATTGATAAGCGCCTTTTGAAGATCTTAAAGAAGGAGTTTGACATCAAGGACGATGTGATCTTTGACATCAACGGTCCTCTGGATCTGACCTTCCTTATGAAGCTGTATGGAATGGATGGATTCGACCATCTGAAGCAGAAAAAATGGACGCCCCAGCCGGTTCCGGAGTTTGCCGGGGAAGAGGATATTTTCACCTGCATCAAAAAGGGAAATATTTTCCTGCACCATCCCTACGAATCCTTTGATCCGGTGGTGGATTTTGTCCGTCAGGCGGCGGTGGATCCTCAGGTGCTTGCCATCAAGCAGACGCTTTACCGGGTAAGCGGAAATTCTCCCATCGTGGCGGCGCTGGCCAGGGCGGCGGAAAACGGCAAGCAGGTATCGGTGCTGGTGGAGTTAAAGGCAAGATTTGATGAGGAAAACAATATCATCTGGGCGAAAAAGCTGGAAAAGGCCGGCTGCCATGTCATTTACGGACTTCTGGGTTTAAAGACCCACTGTAAGATCTGTCTGGTGGTGCGCCGTGAGGCGGATGGGATCTGCCGTTATGTGCACATGGCAACGGGAAATTATAATGATTCCACGGCAAAGCTGTATACCGATACCGGAATCATGACCTGTGACCGGGCAGTGGGGGAGGATGCCAGCGCAGTCTTCAATATGCTGTCCGGCTATTCCGAACCATTAAGCTGGAACAAGCTGTGCCTGGCACCTTTGTGGCTGAAAAACAAGTTTGTGGCGCTCATCGACCGGGAAATCCAGCGAGTGAACCAGGGAATGGAGGGAAGGATCATTGCCAAGATGAATTCCCTCTGCGATCCGGTGATTATGGAGAGCCTGTACCGGGCATCGGCAGCAGGGGTGAAGATCGATCTGATCGTCCGGGGAATCTGTTGTTTAAAGACCGGAATTCCCGGAGTCAGTGAAAATATTCAGGTGCGCTCCATTGTAGGAACCTTTCTGGAGCACAGCCGGATCTTTTATTTCGAGAACGGCGGCGATTACGAAATCTATATGGGCAGTGCTGACTGGATGCCCAGAAACCTGGACCGCCGGGTAGAACTGGTGTTCCCGGTGGAAGTGGAAGCCAATAAGAAAAAGGCACTCCATATTCTGGAGGTGGAGCTGGAGGACAATGTCCGTGCCCATATCCTGCAGGCAGATGGAACATATGAAAAGCCTGATAAGCGCGGAAAGCTTCTGGTGGATTCTCAGGAGGTATTCTGCAGGGAAGCAATCCAGGCCGCAAAGGCAGTGAAGCAGGAAAAGAAAGAAGCCGGGGCCGGACGGGTCTTTGTGCCCAGAGAGCATCTGGAAGAGGAATAAAAAGCAAAACAGATACAATAAAATAAATCAGACAGATCAGGAGTGTACATCGGAATGGCGGCACTCCTGATTTCTTTATTTCATAGGAAAGGGCGTTCTATGAAGCAAAAAATAGTTCATGGGAAAGGGCGCCCTGTGAAGCAAAAATAGTTCATGGGAAAGGGCGACTCATGAAACAAAAACGCTCCGCGGGGGTCGCACTGTAGCGAACTGTGCTGCTGCAGCAGGTATCACCGGAAAAAGACGATGGATAAAATGTTAAAAAAATAACAAAATTCAAAAAACATGGAGAGAAATAATAAATATAAAATATAATGGTGAATAGTGCCAAAAACTGGCAGAAAAGTATAAAAAATAGTTGTAATATTCTTTCAAATGCGGTATTATAGATTTATAAAAAAATTATAAAAGTTCTGTAAAAAGATTGGACTGAAACGATGAATGAAAACCGCGCGGGATCGGATCGAGTCCGGATGATTACAGAAACAAAAACAGAGAGGAGAATTATCTATGAGTAAAACAAAGAAACTGCCTCTGTCAGCAAAAATCTTTATCGGCCTTGCTCTTGGTATTGTTGCAGGTCTGTGTATGATGAGCGTACCGGAGGTCGCCGTCAACTACATTAAACCATTTGGTACGATTTTCTTGAATCTGATTAAATTTATCGTTGTTCCCATCGTATTCTTCTCGATCATCTGTGGTGTCATTTCCATGAAGGATATCCGGAAGGTTGGAAGTGTCGGTGCAAAAACCGTAGTCTATTATCTTTGTACGACGGCCGTTGCCATTGTGATCGGCCTGGTCCTGGCAAATATCTTTAAGGGGCTGTTCCCGGTTCTGGAGGTTTCCGGTCTGGAATATGAAGCGAAGGAAGCCCCCAGTATCATGGATACCATTGTCGATATCTTCCCCAGCAATATTATTTCCCCCTTTGTAAATGCCACTATGCTTCAGGTAATCGTGGCCTCCCTGTTCTTCGGTTTCGGTATTATCCTTGCCGGTGATAAGGGAAAAGGATTTGAGGAGTTTGCACTCAGTGCAAATGAAGTGTCCATGAAGATCATGTCCTTCATTATTGCACTCAGCCCCATCGGCGTGTTCTGTCTGATTACTCCTGTGGTTGCTGAAAACGGTCCGAAGATCCTTGGAAGCCTTGCAATCGTTCTGTTAGTTGCATACCTGGGCTATATTCTCCATGCTGTGATCGTATACTCCTCTACCGTAAAGGCACTTGGCGGTTTAAGTCCGGCAAAGTTCTTCAAGGGTATGATGCCGGCAATGATGATGGCATTCTCCAGTGCTTCTTCCGTAGGTGCGCTGCCGCTGAACATTGAGTGTTCTGAAAAACTGGGTGCAAAAAAGGATATCGCAGCCTTTACCCTGCCGCTCGGTGCAACCATTAATATGGACGGTACTGCTATTTATCAGGGTGTCTGCGCGATCTTCATCGCTTCCTGCTTCGGTATTTCCCTGACGCTGCCTCAGCAGGCAACGATCATTCTGACTGCAACGCTGGCTTCTATTGGTACTGCCGGAGTTCCCGGCGCCGGTATGATCATGCTGGCAATGGTGCTGCAGAGTGTGGGACTTCCGGTAGAAGGAATTGCATTGGTTGCCGGTGTTGACCGTATTTTCGATATGGGTCGTACTACCGTGAATATCACCGGTGATGCTGCCTGTGCGATCATTGTTTCCAAGCTGGAAGAAAAGAAGGAAGCAAGAAAAGCAGGAAAGTAAACATTCTTTTCATACACAAACAGGTTCCCTAAACAGAGACCGGGAGAGATCCCGGTCTTTGTGATGGAATTGAACATTCAAATTCAAAGGCCTGAAAAAAACCATTGCAAAATAAGCACTTTTCGAGTACGATATTATGAGGTGCGGTCTGACACGGCAGATCCGATCAAGAGGAGATCCGCCTGGATAAAAGACCGTTGTATAGGCGAAGAGCATGAAGATAAAATAGAAATGAATGAAAAGAAAGGAATGTTTCGATGATCAGTGCAAATAATATCACCCTCCGGCTGGGAAAGAAGGCTCTGTTTGAGGATGTAAACATTAAGTTCACCGAGGGAAACTGCTACGGTCTGATCGGTGCCAACGGCGCCGGAAAATCTACGTTTTTGAAAATTCTCTCCGGTCAGCTGGAGCCCTCAAAGGGAGATGTGACCATCACACCCGGCCAGCGTCTTTCTTTTTTACAGCAGGATCACTTCAAGTTTGACGACTGCGTGGTGCTGGATACTGTCATGATGGGAAATCCCCGTCTGGTGGAAATTATGAAAGAAAAGGATGCTATTTATGCAAAACCGGATTTCTCTGAGGAGGATGGAATCCGTGCCGCTGATCTGGAGGCAGAGTTTGCCAATATGAATGGCTGGGAAGCAGAGTCGGATGCGGCGACGCTGTTAAACGGCCTTGGGGTCGGCCCGGAGCTTCATTATTCGATCATGAAGGATCTGGTCGGAAATGACAAGGTTAAGGTTCTTCTTGCACAGGCACTGTTTGGAAATCCTGATATTCTGTTACTGGATGAGCCGACGAACCATCTGGATCTGGATGCCATTGCATGGCTGGAGGAATTCCTGATCAACTTTGACAATACCGTGATCGTGGTTTCCCATGACCGTTATTTCTTAAATAAGGTTTGTACCCATATTGCAGATATTGATTATGCAAAGATCCAGCTCTATGCCGGAAACTATGATTTCTGGTATGAATCCAGCCAGCTGATGATCAAGCAGATGAAGGAAGCCAACAAGAAGAAAGAGGAGAAGATCAAGGAGTTACAGGAATTCATTCAGCGATTCTCCGCCAACGCTTCCAAGTCCAAGCAGGCAACCTCCAGAAAGAGAGCCCTGGAGAAGATCCAGCTTGATGAAATCCGTCCTTCCAGCCGGAAATATCCCTATATTGATTTCCGTCCGGAGCGTGAGATCGGAAATGAAGTTCTTACGGTAGAGCATTTGACCAAGACCATCGAGGGCGTGAAGGTTCTGGATGACATTTCTTTTATTCTGGGACGGAATGATAAGGTTGCATTTGTGGGATCGGATGAGATTGCAAAGACAACCCTGTTCCAGATCCTGGCAGGCGAGATGGAGCCTGATGAGGGAACCTATAAGTGGGGCGTGACCACTTCTCAGGCGTATTTTGCCAAGGATAATACGGCTGAGTTTGATAATGACCTGACGATTGTGGACTGGCTGACGCAGTTTTCTCCGGTCAAGGATGTAACGTATGTCCGCGGCTTCCTGGGAAGAATGCTTTTTGCCGGTGATGACGGCGTAAAGAAGGTGCGGGTGCTTTCCGGTGGAGAGAAGGTTCGCTGCCAGTTATCCAAGATGATGATCCAGGCGACCAATGTACTGATCCTGGATGAGCCGACAAACCATCTGGATATGGAATCGATCACGGCGCTGAATAATGCGCTGATCAAGTATCCCGGTGTGGTGCTGTTCTCCTGCCATGATCATCAGTTTGTTCAGACCACGGCGAATCGTATCATGGAGATTACGCCCAGCGGCCTGATCGATAAGATCACGACGTATGATGAGTATCTGGAGAGTGATGAGATGGCAAGAAAGCGCCAGCTCAGCTACAGTCTTTCCGCGTCTGATGCAGAAGACAATTAAAAGAGAATGGATTCAGGTATATAAAAACAGAACGGCTTCTCCGGGTTTCCGGAGAAGCCGTTTTAAAATTCAGGCATTGTTCAGAAACCGGGCAAACAGATCGATCAGTTCTGTGGGGTAAGGCGTTGCGTTCCGTGGAGTTGTACCGCCATTGAGCCGCTTTAAAAACTCCGGGCCGCCGTTTCGGAGCACCACATCGCGGATCGTCCGGAGTGCACGCTCCACATTAACCGGATTGGCATGGTATTCCAGAGCAATGGGAAGATAGATTTCTTTTTGCACATTGGAAAGGCGCGTGGGATCTTCCACCGCCAGAGTGACAGCCATGATAAAATAAGGATAACCGCGGTAGCGGTTGGTTATGCCGAGAGGATAAAGAAGTTCTTCCAGAGTGGGCTTCATAAGATCAGTCTCCTTTCCGCAGGCTGCCATGAAAAACAACAGAACTGGCAGATTCGAGCGAGTTATTTCTTATAATATAGCGGATATGCGTCTGAAAATCCAGACAAGAGACGAAAAGAGACAAAGGAAGACAGGCGGGAATTCTGCTTGTAAAAAGGAGAGTGGGGTGTTACAATCGAGGAAGGAACAGAGGAGGGATTTTGGAGTATGATGTTCTCAAAAAGTGATCTGAAAAAGTTGTTGATTCCCCTGATCATCGAGCAGTTTCTTTCCGTTCTGGTAGGAATGCTGGACGTTATCATGGTGGCGGGGGCAGGTGAAGCAGCGGTGTCTGGCGTATCGCTGGTGGATGCCATCAACCTGCTGCTGAATCAGCTTATGGCCGCTATGGCAACGGGCGGTGCGGTTGTAGCGGGACAGGCTCTCGGATGTAAAAACAGAGAACGAGGCTGTCGTGCTGCCAATCAGCTCCTTCTGGTAACCACCGTGCTGGCGCTGGTGATCATGATCCTGTCTCTGACAGGAAACGCGGTGATCCTTGGCGGTCTGTTTGGAAAAATTGAAGCTGATGTCATGAAGAACGCCAGGATTTATTTTTATCTGACAGCGGTATCGTTTCCGTTTCTGGCGATTTATAATTCCTGTGCAGCGCTTTACCGTGTCATGGGAAATTCCAAAATATCCATGAAGACCTCTCTGATCATGAACGGGATCAATGTGGCCGGAAATGCCATTGGTGTATATGTACTGAAGGCCGGCGTGGCTGGTGTGGGAGTCCCTACGCTGGTTTCCCGTATGGTGGCAGCTGTAATCATGCTGGTTATTATTCGGAATGAAAAAAATATTCTTTATGTTGATAAGCATCTGCGTTTGGGCTATGATCCGCATATGATCCGTCAGATTTTAAGCATTGGTGTTCCAAGCGGCATGGAAAATGGTATGTTCCAGCTTGGAAAAATCATGGTTCAGAGTCTGGTGTCGACCATGGGAACGACAGCCATTGCCGGCTTTGCAGTGGCAGGAAATCTGGTAACGCTGGAATATCTGCCGGGAACCGCCATCGGTATGGGACTGGTTACGGTGGCGTCCCAGTGTGTGGGTGCGAAAGAATTCGGCCAGGTTCGATATTATACGAAACGGTTTATTCTTTTGGATTATCTGATCCTGGCAGGAATCGTTTTGATCCTTGATGTGTTCAGCGCTCCGATCGTCGGGATCTACAACCTGTCGCCGGAGGCAGCGGCGGCAGCGCGGGATCTGATTATTTTTCATGGATGTGCGATGGCTTTGTGGCCGCCGGCCTTCCTCCTGCCCAATGCGCTGCGGGCGGCTTCGGATGTGACCTTTACCATGGTGGTTGCGGTAAGCTCCATGTGGATTTTCCGGATCGGACTGGCATATTTGTTTGTGAAACAGTTTCATATGCCGGTACTGTTTGTGTGGGTGGCAATGAGCATTGACTGGATTTTCCGGTTTTTTATGTTTCTCTGGCGGATGGCCAGCGGAAAGTGGCAGAGGCATGGCTCGGATGAACGGCTGAAGAGGAAGAAAAAGAAAGCAGAAGCCTGAATGGACGGAATCTGAAAGTTATGGTATGATAAGAAGCAGCCGGAATCAGTCCGGCTGACTTGAAAAAACAGAAATTTATAAGAAATGTGGGTTGAAGGAGGATTTTACAGATGGCAAACCGTATGATTTTAAATGAAACATCTTATTTTGGCAGAGGCGCCATTCAGGAGATCGCAGCAGAGGTGAAGAAGCGCGGATTTAAGAAGGCATTTGTCTGCTCCGGACCGACCATTTATAAGCATGGCGTGACCGGAAAGGTGCTGGAGGTCCTGGACAAGGCAGGATGCGGCTATGAGGTTTATACAAATATCAAAGAAAACCCGACCATTGAGAATGTAAAGGGCGGCGTGGAAGCATATAAAGCATCCGGGGCAGATTTCATTGTTGCTGTAGGCGGCGGTTCTCCCATGGATACCTCGAAGGCAGTCGGTATTATTATCAATAATCCGGAATTTGCCGATGTGCGGAGTCTGGAGGGCGTTGCTCCCACAAAAAATCCCTGTGTTCCGATTATTGCAGTTCCCACAACGGCAGGCACCGCAGCGGAGGTAACGATTAATTATGTCATCACCGATGTGGAAAACCGCCGGAAGTTTGTGTGCGTAGATACGCATGACATTCCGGTGATCGCGGTAGTGGATCCGGATATGATGGCTTCCATGCCGAAGGGATTGACGGCAGCAACCGGAATGGATGCGCTGACTCATGCGATCGAGGGCTATATCACCAGGGGGGCATGGGAAATGACGGATATGATGCATATAAAGGCCATCGAGCTGATTGCGTCTTCCCTGCGCGGAGCAGTAGAGAATACCGAAGAGGGAAGAGATGGCATGGCTCTTGGCCAGTATATTGCCGGCATGGGATTCTCCAATGTGGGACTCGGAATCGTTCATTCCATGGCGCATGCCCTGGGTGCTGTTTATGATACGCCGCACGGTGTTGCCAATGCGATCCTTCTTCCGACCATCATGGAATTCAATGCAGATGCAACGGGCGCGAAGTACCGGGAGATCGCAAGAGCCATGGGCGTTGCCGGTGTAGATGAAATGAGTCAGGAGGAATATCGGAAGGCAGCCGTTGAGGCAGTAAGAAAGCTGGCTTCTGATGTGGGAATCCCGGCAGATCTGAAGGAGATCGCAAAGGCAGAGGATGTTCCGTTCCTGGCAGAAAGTGCCATCAAGGATGCCTGCACACCCGGAAATCCCAAGGATGTGACACTGGAGCAGATTGAAGCGCTGTACCGGACACTTCTGTAAAAATCACATCGGTAAGAACCTAGAAGAGCATACCGGTAAGCATATACCGAAAACCGGTTCTGTAAAAGAAATGCAGAGCGCGGAGACAGGAAAGAGGAAATAATAGCGATGAGAAACATACAGGAACTGCTGGATCTTCTTGCAAAGGAACATCTGCTGCTCCTGGCGGATCAGAGGACGGGGTGTTTGGCTCCGTCCTCCTTTACCGCCAACTCAAAGGATGCAGAACCGGGGACGTTTTTTGTCTGCAAGGGATTTACCTTTAAAAAAGAATATCTGGAGATGGCGAAGGAACGCGGAGCGATTCTTTACATGGCAGAACAGGATTACGGAGTGGAGCTTCCGAAGATCCTGGTAACCGATATTCGAAAGGCAGTCTCCGTGGCTGCCCGGTGGTTTTACGGGAATCCCGGAAGCAGGATGTTTGTGACCGGAATCACCGGAACAAAGGGGAAGACTACGACGGCCTATATTCTGAAGTCTATTCTCGATACGGCGGCTCCCGGAAAAACAGCGTTGTTTTCCACTACGGAGATCAACACCGGAAAGGAATCCAGGATCAGCCATCTGACGACGCCGGAGCCGGCGGAGCTTCAGTCCTATTTTAAAGAAGCACTGGATAACGGCTGTGACCATGTGGTTATGGAGGTGTCCTCTCAGGCCATGAAGCTGTCCCGCGTGTACGGGGAGCAGTTCCCCATCGGGTTGTTCCTTAATGTGGATGAGGATCATATCGGCGGAAGGGAGCATGCGACCCTCGAGGAGTATGTGGACTGCAAGACCTCGTTTCTGCGTCAGTGTGACACGGCCATCATCAATAAGGAAACCCGTTTTCTGGATAAGGTTCTGGCGGCCAGCGAGGGGAAAAAACGGATTTTTTACGGTCACGACGAATCCTGTGACGCGGTGATCCGAAACTGTGTGTCTGATGCGTCCGGAAGCCGGTTTGAGCTTGGGTACCGCGGTTCCTGGTATGCCTTTGAGAGCAGTCTGGTGGGACGGTTCAATGTGGAAAACCTGACAGCGGCCATTGTGGCGGCCTTTGAGATGGGTCTGGATGCCGGAACCATCCAGGAGGGAATCCGGTTTGTCCACATTCCGGGCCGGATGATGTTGATGGAGTATAAGGGAATCCATATTGTTGTGGATTACGCTCATAATAAGCTGAGCTTTCTGAATGTCTATAAGGCTGTGCGGGAGACCTTTTCCCCCAGACGGATCCTTTCGATGTTCGGAGCCTGTGGAGAACGGTCGGCAATCCGAAAACGGGATCTGGGAGAACTGGCGGAGAAATACGCAGATCAGGTGTTCCTGACTGCGGACGATCCCGGTTACGAGGATGTGGTAACGATCTGTGAGGAGATCAAGAGCCATATCACAAAGCCCTGCCGGATCATTCCCGACCGGGAGAGTGCCGTCCGTGCCGTTATGGAAGCGGCAGAGCCTGGCGATGTGGTGATCCTGGCCGGAAAGGGCGCAGAGGTCACCCAGCGTGTGCGGGATCATTACGAGCCGTATCTGTCTGATCCGAAGGTGGTACAGAAATGGATCGCGGAGCAGGAGCGGCAAGCAGACGAGTAAGATTGTCCCAGGACACGAAGGATGAGCATTGAATTTTCAGAGAAAAGCCCTGCGGCTTCCCTGTGAGAGGATTACACGGGAGTCCGCAGGGCTTTTCTCTGCATGGTCTGGCTGATTGGATTTAGTTGAATCCATAAATTTTCTGAGTAATATTATATCCCAGGATTGACAGCTTTCTTCCGATCTTTCCGGGCAGGTTCATGGAGATGCCCAGGATCGTCCGATACCGGAATTTGAACCAGAGACCGGGATTGGAGGCCTTCAGATAGTCCCAGAGCTCCCGTTTCCATTGAAGATGTTCTTCCGTACCGGATTTGATGGCCAGAACGGAGGAAACCGTCATGATGATATTTAAATAGGAGCACATGTTTTTGCAGAGGGTTGCGTCTGTCATCAGGGGAGCGGACTGCTCCAGCGCATCGATCATCCGGTAAGTAACACGGAACTGCTGATCCAGGCGGGAGATCATGACCTGTTCGTTGACGGACTGATCTTCTCTTCCGATAAAATAATGATAAAAATCCACATCCAGATAGTAAATGCTCTGAACATAAGGCATGGGTTCAAATACGAACAAATTGTCCACATAAAAGGTCTTTTTCGGAAGCTCCATGCCGGAGAGGTGGAGCACCTTTGTCCGATAGATCACCGAATGCATTAAAATATAGGTGGTGGGAGGAAGAGGCTTTACCTGTTCCCAGGAAAAGTAGGTATCGACCGGGAAATAGTTCCGGTACTGCATAACTTTTTTGTGGACTGCACCCTGTTTGTCATATACATAGTTGGAGAGAATCAGATCCGGAAGCATGTCGTCCTGAACCGCTTTCCTGAGAAAGGCCAGGATCTTTTCGTAAGCCTCGAGATCTACCCAGTCATCGCTGTCAACAACCTTGAAGAACAGGCCGGTGGCATGCTTGATTCCGGTATTGACGGCTCCGCCGTGTCCGGCATTTTCCTGATGGATCGCACGGATGATTCCCGGGTGCTCCGCCTCCAGGCGGTCTGCAATGGCGGCAGTGTTGTCCCTGGAACCGTCATCGACGATCAGGATTTCCACATCATCACCGCCGGGCAGCAGTGATTCTACACAATGTTCCATATAGTCCTGTGAATTATAACAGGGTACGGCAATGGATAATAATTTCACGTTGAATACTCCTTATGAATTGGAATGAAATCCAGTTTATCTGTCAAAATCCAGTATACCGCATCCTCCGGGAAACTGCAACTTATCTTATATTTTAAGAAAGAAAAGCATAAAAAATCATCTTGCTGGTCATATCAGTTCGGCGTATAATGGGAGAAAAAAGGAGGAAAAGGGAGGAAAAACTATGTCCAATAAAACAAAAGGAATCCTGTGCATCATGACCTCGGCATTTTCCTGGGCAGTAATGGGGGTTTTTGTCCGGCTGGCCGGCGATGTACCATCTATGCAGAAGTGTCTGTTCCGGAATCTGGTATCGCTGTTTATGGCGGGAGGCCTGCTTCTGGTATCCAGAACAAGGGTGAAATTAAACGGAGGTGATGTAAAGTGGCTGATCCTGCGTTCTACCTTTGGAAGCATTGGCCTGCTGGCAAATTTTTATGCGCTGGACCGCATGATGGTGGCAGATGCGAACATGCTTAACAAGCTGTCCCCCTTCTTTACGGTGCTTGTGTCCGTATTCTTATTAAAGGAGGCCATTAAGATCCCGCAGATCCTGTGTATCGCGGCGGCTTTTTCAGGAGCCCTGTTTATCATTAAGCCGGGGGCGTCGTCCATGCCGCTGTTTCCTGCCATCATCGGCGTGATCGGCGGAGCAGGAGCCGGAACGGCATACAGTACGGTCCGTCTTTTACAGAAGCGTGGTGTACCCGGTCCGTTTATCGTCTTTTTCTTTTCAGCCTTTTCTACCGTGATTCTGCTGCCATATGTACTGACCAGATATTCTCCCATGACGGCAGTACAGACCGGATATCTGCTGCTGGCCGGTGTTTTTGCGGCAGCAGGTCAGTTTGCGATCACGGCGGCCTATCGGTTTGCACCGGCCAGGGAGATTTCTATTTATGATTATTCACAGATCATTTTCTCGACATTGCTGGGGATGATCTTTCTCCATCAGTTCCCGGATAAATGGAGCTATCTGGGTTATGTGATCATCATCGGTGCATCTGTGGCAATGTTTCTTTACAACGGAAAAAAAGCAAAAGAAGTGGACAGTCAGAGCAGAAAATGATATACTTTATGTAAGTATGTTTAGATATTACAAGGAGGAACTGTAATGAATACGTTGGAACTGAAAAAAATGGCCAATGAAGTTCGCAAGGGCATTATAACATCTGTTCACAGTGCCAAGGCCGGCCATCCAGGTGGATCTCTTTCCGCAGCTGACATTTTTACTTACTTATATTTTGAAGAGCTGAATATCGATCCGAAAGATCCCAAGAAGCCGGATCGTGATCGTTTCGTTCTTTCCAAGGGTCATACGGCTCCTGGTTATTATGCAGCCATGGCGCACAGAGGGTTCTTCCCTGTGGAAGATCTTGTAACCCTCCGTCACATCGGTTCTTATTTACAGGGACATCCCTGTATGCAGCATATTCCTGGCGTTGATATGTCCAGCGGTTCTTTAGGACAGGGCATTTCTGCTGCTGTAGGTATGGCAATCTCCGCAAAGCTTTTCGGTGACGATTATCGTGTATACACCCTGCTGGGTGACGGCGAGCTTCAGGAAGGCCAGGTATGGGAGGCTTCCATGCTGGCTGCACACAGAAAGCTGGACAACCTGGTTGTGATCGTGGATAACAACGGTCTCCAGATCGATGGCAATATCGCAGATGTAAACTCTCCTTATCCCATTGATAAGAAGTTTGAAGCATTCAATTTCCATGTAATTAACATTGACGGTCATGACTTTGACCAGATCCGCGCAGCGTTTGATGAGGCAAAGACTGTAAAGGGACAGCCCACCGCGATCATCGCAAAGACCGTAAAGGGCAAGGGCGTATCCTTCATGGAGAACCAGGCGTCCTGGCATGGAACTGCTCCCAACGATGAGCAGTATGCAGTCGCAATGGCAGATTTGGAGAAAGTAGGTGAAGCGTTATGTCAGAAGTAAAGAAGATCGCAACAAGAGAAAGCTACGGCAAAGCTCTGGCAGAGCTTGGAGCCGAATATGAGAACCTGGTCGTGCTGGATGCCGACCTGGCAGGCGCTACAAAGACTGCTGTATTTAAGAAAGCATTTCCGGAGCGTCATATTGACTGCGGTATCGCAGAGGGAAATATGATGGGTGTGGCAGCAGGTCTTGCTACTACCGGAAAGATCCCCTTTGCAAGCTCTTTCGCTATGTTCGCAGCAGGACGTGCCTTTGAGCAGATCCGCAACTCCATCGGATATCCCCATCTGAACGTAAAGATCGGAGCAACTCATGCCGGTATTTCGGTAGGTGAGGACGGTGCAACCCATCAGTGCAACGAGGATATTGCTCTGATGAGAACAATTCCCGGTATGGTTGTGATCTCTCCCGCAGATGATGTGGAAGCAAGAGCAGCCGTTCGTGCCGCTGTGGAATATGAGGGTCCTGTATACTTACGGTTTGGCCGTCTTGCCGTTCCGGTAATCCATGACGAAGCTTCTTACAAATTTGAGATCGGCAAGGGTGTTGTTGAGCGCGAAGGCAAGGATGTGACCATTGTGACAACCGGCCTGTGCGTAAGTGAATCTCTGGAAGCCGCTGCAAAGCTGGCGGAAGAGGGCATCGATGCAAAGGTGATCAATATCCATACCATTAAGCCCATTGATGAGGAACTGATCCTGGCGGCTGCCAAGGAGACCGGAAAGATTGTAACGGTTGAGGAGCATTCCGTGATCGGCGGTCTTGGAAGTGCTGTATGTGATGTTCTTTCCGAGAAGCTTCCCACCAGGGTTATGAAGATCGGTATCAATGATACTTACGGAGAATCCGGTCCTGCAAAGGAACTGATCAAGAAATACGGCCTTGACAGCGAAAGCATCGCGGCAAGGGTAAAGGACTTCGTAAAATAAAATTCCTGAAAGGGAAACAGATCCTTAAAACAGAATCCTGCGGTGCGGACGGAAAAATTGCAGATGTACCGCAGAATTTTGTTCCGCTGAAAAATAAATGCGAAAAATGTATTTTTTAAGATACTTGTTTGACATTCCTATTGTGGAAATTGTATAATAGAAAAGATGACTAGTTAAAAATTTTCATTTTAACTTTATATACTTAGAGGAGGATTATATCTATGGGAAGAAAAATGAAAACCATGGATGGTAACCACGCAGCAGCGTATGCTTCCTACGCATACACAGACGTGGCAGCCATCTACCCCATCACCCCTTCATCTCCGATGGCAGAAGCTACGGATGAATGGGCAACCCAGGGCAAGCTCAACATGTTCGGCCAGACTGTAAAGATGGCTGAGATGCAGTCCGAGGCTGGTGCAGCAGGTGCTGTACACGGATCTCTGGCAGCAGGTGCCCTGACAACTACCTACACCGCATCCCAGGGTCTGCTCTTAATGATCCCCAACCTGTACAAGGTTGCCGGCGAGCTGCTTCCCGGTGTATTCAACGTATCTGCCCGTGCACTTGCAAGCCACGCGCTGTCCATCTTCGGTGATCATTCCGATATTTATGCCTGTCGTCAGACCGGTGTGGCAATGCTCTGCGAAGGCAGCGTACAGGAGGTTATGGACTTAACTCCCGTTGCTCACTGTGCAGCAATCAAGGGTCGTGTTCCTTTCATCAACTTCTTCGATGGTTTCCGTACTTCTCACGAGTACCAGAAGATCGAGGTATGGGATGATGAAGATCTGAAGGATATGGTAGATATGGATGCAGTTGATGCGTTCAGACGCCGTGCGCTGAACCCCGAGCATCCCTGCCAGAGAGGTTCTGCTCAGAACCCCGATATCTTCTTCCAGGCAAGAGAAGCATGCAACTCCTACTACAATGCACTTCCTGCAATCGTAGAAGAGAAGATGGCTCTCGTAAACGAGAAGCTGGGAACAGATTATCAGTTATTCAACTACTATGGTGCTCCCGATGCTGAGCAGGTTATCATCGCTATGGGTTCCGTATGCGAAACCATCAAAGAGACCATTGATTTCTTAAATGCACAGGGCCAGAAGGTTGGTCTTGTAATCGTTCGTCTGTACAGACCTTTCGTAGCAGAGAAGCTGGTTGCAGCAATCCCTGAGACCGTTAAGAAGATCTCCGTACTTGACAGAACTAAGGAGCCCGGCGCTATGGGCGAGCCTCTCTACCTGGATGTAGTAGCAGCTCTCCGTGACACCAAGTTCCACAACGTTCCGATCTACACCGGCCGTTACGGCTTAGGCTCCAAGGATACCACTCCTGCACAGATCGTTGCTGTATACAACAACACCGAGAAGAAGGTATTCACCATCGGTATCGTTGATGATGTAACCAATCTGTCCCTGCCTGTAGGCGAGGAAATCGCAGTTGCTCCCGAAGGAACCATCAGCTGTAAGTTCTGGGGTCTTGGTGCAGACGGTACCGTAGGTGCTAACAAGAACTCCATCAAGATCATCGGTGACAACACCGATATGTATGCTCAGGCATATTTTGATTATGACTCCAAGAAGTCCGGCGGTGTTACCATTTCCCATCTGAGATTTGGTAAAGACCCGATCCGTTCCACATACCTGATCAGCAAGGCTGATTTTGTAGCATGCCATAACCCTGCATACTTAAGAAAGTACAACATGGTACAGGATCTGAAGGACGGCGGTACCTTCCTTCTGAACTGCTCCTGGGATATGGAAGGCCTTGAAGAGCATCTGCCCGGACAGGCTAAGAAGTATATTGCTGATCACAACATCAAGATGTATGTAATCGATGGTGTTAAGATCGGTATCGAGACCGGTATGGGTGCTACCCGTATCAATACCATCCTTCAGTCTGCATTCTTCAAGCTGGCTGCTATCATCCCCGAGGCTGAGGCTATCGATCTGATGAAGGCTGCTGCAAAGGCTACATACGGACGTAAGGGTGATGATGTTGTTCAGAAGAACTGGGCAGCTATTGAAGAAGGCGCTAAGCAGATTCACCAGATCGAAGTTCCTGAGAGCTGGAAGAATGCTGAGTACGAAGATCTTTCCGAGCAGGTACCCGAAGGCGGAAGAGCTGATGTTGAGAAGTTCGTAAAGACCATTCAGCAGAGCGTATCCGCACAGGAAGGCAACAAGCTGCCTGTATCCGCATTCACCGATTATGTAGATGGTTCTACTCCTTCCGGTGCTGCCGCATACGAGAAGCGTGGTGTTGCAGTTAACATTCCTGTATGGAATCCTGAAAACTGTATCCAGTGTAACTTCTGTTCTTATGTTTGCCCTCATGCAGCAATCCGTCCGGTAGCTATGACTGCAGAAGAAGCTGCAGCAGCTCCTGCTGAGATGAAGAAAGTGCCCATGACCGGCATGAAGGAACTGACCTTCGCTATGACTGTTGATGCTCTTGACTGCTTAGGCTGCGGTTCCTGTGCAGTTGTCTGCCCCGGCAAGAAGGGTGCCAAGGCTCTTACCATGGAACCCCTGGAAGCAAACCTCGACGAGCAGAAGGGATTCGAGTATGGCCTGAAGCTGCCTAAGAAGCCCGAAGTTATCGCAAAATTCAAAGAGAATACCGTTAAGGGAAGCCAGTTCAAGCAGCCTCTGCTTGAGTTCTCCGGCGCATGCGCAGGCTGTGGCGAGACCCCTTACGCAAAACTGATCACTCAGCTGTTTGGTGACAGAATGTATATTGCAAACGCAACCGGATGCTCCTCCATCTGGGGTAACTCTTCACCCAGCACACCTTACACTGTAACACCCGAAGGCAAGGGTCCGGCTTGGTCCAACTCCCTGTTTGAGGATGCTGCTGAGTTTGGTTATGGTATGAGCCTGGCTCAGAGCGCTATGAGAGATACTCTGAAGTCCAAGGTTGAGGATCTGGTAGCAAACTCCGATAAGGAAGATGTAAAGGCAGCTGGTCAGGAATGGCTGGATACCTTCGGCGTAGGTGCTCTCAACGGTGCAGCTACCGATAAGCTGGTAGCAGCTCTGGAAGCATGCGGCTGTGACAAGGCTCAGGATATCCTGAAGGATAAGGACTTCCTGGCTAAGAAGTCTCAGTGGATCTTCGGTGGTGACGGCTGGGCATACGACATCGGCTTCGGTGGTGTTGACCATGTTCTTGCAAGCAAGAAGGATATCAACATCATGGTATTCGATACCGAGGTTTACTCCAATACAGGCGGACAGTCCTCCAAGTCCACACCTACCGGTGCAATCGCGAAGTTTGCAGCAGGTGGTAAAGAGGTAAAGAAGAAGGATCTGGCTTCTATCGCAATGAGCTATGGCTATGTATACGTTGCTCAGATCGCTATGGGCGCTGATATGAATCAGTGTGTTAAGGCTCTGGCAGAAGCAGAAGCTTATCCGGGACCTTCCCTGGTAATCGCATACGCTCCTTGTATCAACCATGGTATCAAGGCTGGTATGGCAAAGGCTCAGCTTGAGGAGAAGGCAGCAGTTGAGGCAGGTTACTGGTTCAACTTCCGTTACAACCCCGAGCTGGCAGCAGAAGGCAAGCCCGCATTCAGCCTCGACAGCAAGGCTCCTACAGGCGATTACAAGGCCTTCCTGAACGGCGAAGTACGTTACAACTCCCTTGTACGTGCTAATCCGGAAAGAGCAGCTAAGCTCTTCGAGGAAGCTGAGGAGCAGTCCAAGGCTAAATACGCTCATCTTCAGAAGCTGGTAAAACTGTACGGTAGCGAGGATTGATCGCGAAAGCTTTGAGTAAAGCGAACGAATAGAAAATAAAAAGACACATCTGGAGGCAAATTTATTTGCCGAAAGGTGTGTCTTTTTTTTATGCGGGCATTCTACGTGTTTTAAATAAAAAGTACAGAACAAACATTCGGTTTTCTCTGTACTTTTTTCTGGTTGAATGATATACTGAACAAGTGACAATCCTAATAATAATGAGTGATTTATACACGGCAAAGAAGCCAGAAGCCGGAAGCCGACGCTGCTCATTGCCCATAATAAGACGCTGGCAACGCAGTTGTATGGGAAGTTTAAGGAAGATACTTTTTGGATGACACAAAAAGCAATGGCAGATTTATTTGAATGTACAACAGATAATATTCTTTACATTTGAAAAATATTTATAAAGAAGATTTTGATGAATTACTTGAACGCATTCGTGAAATCAGAGCCAGTGAACGCAGAGCCTATCAGAAAATTACAGATGTATTTGAACAGTGCAGTTATGATTATGACAAAAACAGTGAGATAACAAAAGCGTTTTACGCATTTGTTCAAAATAAACTTCACGTTGCTGTTATCGGGAAGACTGTGGAAGAATTGATATATGAGAATGTTGTCCAGAAGTAGAAATATAAAGGAGAGAATCTGTAATGGATCATTTTGAATTAGTTTCAGAATACAAGCCGACCGGTGACCAGCCACAGGCAATTGAGAAGCTGGTCCGCGGATTCCGGGAGGGAAATCAGTTTCAGACGCTTCTCGGTGTGACCGGGTCCGGAAAGACGTTTACCATGGCCAATGTGATCCAGCAGATCCAGAAGCCGACGCTGATCATTGCCCATAATAAGACGCTGGCGGCGCAGTTATATGGGGAGTTTAAGGAGTTTTTCCCTAATAATGCGGTCGAATATTTTGTCTCCTATTATGATTATTACCAGCCGGAGGCGTATGTGCCGTCAACAGATACGTATATCGAAAAGGATTCCTCTATCAATGATGAAATCGATAAGCTGCGTCATTCGGCGACGGCGGCGCTGTCAGAGCGGAGCGATGTGATCATCATTTCATCGGTGTCCTGTATCTATGGTCTGGGAAGTCCTATCGATTATAAAAACATGGTGATCTCTCTGCGGCCGGGAATGGAGAAAGAACGGGATGAGGTGGTCCGAAAACTGGTGGAGATCCAGTATAACCGGAGTGATATGGATTTCCGGCGCGGATCGTTCCGGGTGCGGGGCGATGTGCTGGAGGTGTTTCCGGCGTACAGTGACAGTGCGGCGTATCGGATCGAATTTTTCGGAGATGAGGTGGATCGGATCTCGGAGATCGATCCTCTGACGGGAGAGGCAAGAAGCCGTCTGGAGCATGTGGCAATCTTTCCGGCGTCCCATTATGTGGTACCGCGGGATAAGATGCTGGCAGCAACAGAAAGCATTGCGGCGGAGTTAAAGGAACGGATTGCATATTTTCGCAGCGAGGACAAGCTTCTGGAGGCTCAGAGGATCATGGAGCGGACCAATTATGATATCGAGATGATGCGGGAGACCGGCTTCTGCTCCGGCATTGAGAATTACTCCCGTCATCTGACGGGGCAGATACCGGGACAGCCGCCCTGCACGCTGTTTGACTATTTCCCGGATGATTTTCTGATCATGATCGATGAGTCGCATATAACAGTTCCGCAGATCCGCGGGATGTATGTGGGAGACCGGTCAAGGAAAAACACACTGGTGGAGTATGGATTCCGGCTTCCATCAGCGCTGGATAACCGGCCTCTGAATTTTTCAGAGTTTGAGGAACGGATCGACCAGCTGCTGTTTGTATCAGCGACGCCGGGACCTTATGAGGAGGAGCATGAGCTTCTTCGTGCGGAACAGATCATCCGACCCACCGGACTTCTGGATCCGGCGGTGGAGGTGCGTCCCGTGACCGGGCAGATTGATGACCTGATTTCGGAGGTCAACAAAGAAGTAGAAAAAGGAAATAAGATTCTGGTCACCACGCTGACAAAACGCATGGCGGAGGATCTGACTGATTATATGAGGGAGGTCGGAATCCGGGTAAAATATCTCCATTCCGATATTGATACCCTGGAGCGAAGCGAGATCATTCGTGACATGCGGCTGGATCTTTTTGATGTGCTGGTGGGGATCAATCTGCTTCGTGAGGGACTGGATATTCCGGAGATCAGTCTGGTGGCGATTCTGGATGCAGATAAGGAGGGCTTCCTCCGATCGGAGACATCGCTGATTCAGACCATCGGCCGTGCCGCGAGAAATTCGGAGGGACATGTGATCATGTACGCCGATACCATGACGGATTCCATGCGTGTAGCAATCGACGAGACAGAACGGAGGCGGAAGATCCAGCAGGCTTATAATGAAGCGCACGGGATCACGCCCATGACGATCAAGAAGGCGGTCCGTGATCTGATCAGTATTTCCAAGGCGGAGGAAGAGGATCAGCCGAAGCGCCTGAAATTGAAGAAGGATCCGGAGTCCATGAGCGAGAAAGAGCTGATGGCGCTGATCGGCGAGGTTCAGAAGAAGATGCAGAAGGCAGCGGCGGAGCTGAACTTTGAGCAGGCGGCCGTGCTGCGGGATCAGATGATGGAATTAAAAAAACAGCTTTATGAGAAATAGGAGTATAGAGAAAAACCATGGCAGAACAGAAATACATCAGGATCAGAGGTGCCAACGAGCATAATCTTAAAAATATTTCTCTGGATATCCCCAGAGATCGGTTTGTGGTACTGACAGGACTCAGTGGCTCCGGAAAATCCTCCCTGGCTTTTGATACGATTTATGCAGAAGGACAGCGGCGTTATATGGAATCCCTGTCATCTTATGCACGACAGTTCCTGGGACAGATGGAAAAACCGGAGGTAGAAAGCATTGAGGGTCTTTCTCCGGCTATCTCCATTGACCAGAAATCAACCAATCGAAATCCCAGATCCACTGTGGGAACGGTGACTGAGATCTATGATTATTTCCGTCTGCTGTATGCAAGAATTGGGATTCCGCATTGTCCCAAGTGCGGACGGGAGATCAAAAAGCAGACCATTGATCAGATGGTGGATCAGATCCTGGCACTGCCGGAGCGGTCAAAGCTCCAGATTCTGGCACCGGTGGTTCGAGGGCGAAAGGGGCGACATGAAAAGGTTCTGGATCAGGCAAAGCGCAGTGGATTTGTCCGGGTCCGGGTTGACGGAAATCTCTATGAACTGTCTGAGGAGATCATTCTGGATAAAAACATGAAGCATAACATTGAGATCGTGGTGGACCGTCTGGTGGTGAAGCCGGGGATCGAGAAGCGCCTGACCGACTCTATTGAGACAGCGCTCCAGCTTTCTGATGGACTGATGCAGGTGGATGTGAATGGGGAAGAGATTCTGACCTTCAGCCAGAGCTTTTCCTGTCCGGACTGCGGAATCAGCATTGAAGAGGTAGAACCGAGAAGCTTTTCCTTTAACAATCCCTTTGGCGCCTGCCCGGAATGCTCCGGTCTCGGCTACAAGATGGAGTTTGATGAGGATCTGATGATACCGGATAAGACCAGAAGTATCAACGAGGGAGCCATTGCGGTCTGCGGCTGGCAGTCCTGCGTGACAAAGGGAAGCTTCAGTCGGGCGATTCTGGAGGCACTTTGCAAAGAGTATGACTTTGATCTGGATACACCGTTTCAGGATTATCCCCAAAAGATCCATGATATTCTGATTCATGGTACGGACGGCCATGAGGTCAAGGTATATTATAAGGGACAGCGCGGAGAGGGAATTTATCCGGTGGCCTTCGAGGGGCTGATCCGGAACGTGGAACGGCGTTATCGGGAAACCGCATCAGAGACTGTCAAGGCAGAGTATGAGACGTTTATGCGGATCACGCCCTGTAAGGTCTGTGGCGGACGGCGTCTGAAGCAGAGCTCTCTGGCAGTGACCGTCTGTGATAAAAATATTTATGAGATCACATCCATGTCGGTTGGAGATCTGAAGCTCTTTATGGAGCATATTGAGGAGAAGCTGACACCGGTTCAGATTTCCATCGGACGGCTGGTGCTGCGGGAGATCCGCGCCAGAGTGGGATTCTTGGTGGATGTGGGGCTGGATTATCTGTCTCTTTCCCGCGCCACGGCGACTCTTTCCGGCGGTGAGGCGCAGCGGATCCGTCTGGCGACCCAGATTGGCTCCGGTCTGGTTGGGGTTGCCTATATTCTTGATGAGCCAAGCATCGGGCTTCATCAGCGGGACAACGATAAGCTCCTGGCAACGCTGATGCATCTGAGAGACCTGGGAAACAGTGTACTGGTGGTGGAGCATGATGAGGACACTATGCGCGCGGCAGACTGTATTGTGGATATTGGCCCCGGAGCCGGGGAGCACGGAGGAGAGGTGGTGGCTGTTGGTACGGCTGAGGAGATCATGGCCTGTGACCGTTCCATCACAGGTGCCTATCTGAGCGGCAGAAGAAAGATCCCGGTTCCGGAGACCAGGAGAAAGCCGAAGGGCTTTTTGACGGTAAAAGGCGCAGCGGAAAATAACTTAAAAAACATTGATGTGAAGATTCCACTGGGGATTTTTACCTGTGTGACCGGTGTATCCGGTTCGGGAAAGTCGTCTCTGGTCAATGAAATCCTTTATAAATCGCTGGCGAAAAAGCTGAACCGGGCGCGGACAATCCCAGGAAGGCATAAGGAGATCCTAGGGACGGAGCAGCTTGACAAAATCATTGCTATTGATCAGTCGCCTATCGGACGGACGCCACGGTCTAATCCGGCGACCTATACCGGTGTGTTTGATATGATTCGTGATCTGTTTGCATCAACAACGGATGCCAAGGCCAGAGGCTACCAAAAGGGCAGGTTCAGCTTTAATGTGAAGGGCGGCCGGTGCGAGGCCTGCGGCGGGGATGGAATCCTGAAAATCGAAATGCATTTCCTTCCCGATGTTTATGTGCCCTGTGAGGTCTGCGGCGGCAAACGTTACAACCGGGAAACGCTGGAAGTGAAATATAAGGGAAAGAGTATTTATGATGTACTGGATATGACCGTGGAGGAGGCACTGACCTTTTTTGAGAACGTGCCGTCGATCAAACGGAAGATCGAAACGCTCTATGATGTAGGACTCTCTTATCTGAAGCTGGGACAGCCGTCCACAACGCTTTCCGGCGGTGAGGCACAGCGGATCAAGCTGGCAACGGAGCTTTCCAGACGGGATACGGGAAAAACCATTTACATTCTGGATGAGCCGACTACTGGACTTCATTTTGCGGATGTTCATAAGCTGGTTGAAATTCTCCAGCGTTTATGCGAAAATGGGAATACGGTGATCGTGATCGAGCATAATCTGGACGTGATCAAAACGGCCGATTATCTTATTGATATGGGGCCTGAGGGCGGCGATAAGGGAGGTACAGTGATCGCTCAGGGTACACCGGAGGAGGTTGCCGAAAACCCGATATCTTATACGGGAAGATATGTAAAAAAATATCTGCGGTAAGAGAAGCACAAAAGAATCGAAACGAAAAGAACCGAAACGAAAAGAAGGAGACAGTATGCGTTTTATATTGGTGAGACATGGGGAAACTCCATGGAATGTGACAGGACAGTATCAGGGACAGGCGGATATCCCGCTTTCCGAGCATGGACGGGCGCAGGCGGAGGCTCTCGGAAAACGGTTTGAGACCATTCATGTGGATGAGATCTTTGCTTCTCCGCTTCAGCGGGCCTATGATACGGCGCGCCCCATCTCAGAAGCAACCGGGCGGCCGATCCATGTGGTGGACGCCTTAAAGGAGCTGGATTTCGGCCAGTGGGATGGTCATACAAAGGAAGAAAATGCTGAGCTTTACGGTGAAGCATTTACCAATTATCGAATCGAGCCGTTTCATTATCCCATGTCGGGAGAGGGAACCTTAAATAAAGCAAAGCTCCGTGTCGGAGCAGCCATTGAGGAAATCAAGGAAACCTATCGTCATACGGATAAGACCATTGTGGTGGTGGCCCACGGCGGAATCCTGAAGCTGGTGATTTTTTATCTCATGGACATGACATCCAGACTGTACCGCTGCATTGAACTGGACAATACATCCTTGACCGTTATCGATATCGAAGAGGATCGGTGTATTCTGCGGACTCTTAATGATGCCCATCATCTGGATAATCTGAAAGGTTGATCAGCGCCGTTCGTTGACAAGAGCCGGATCTGCTTTTATAATGAAAGAAACTGTGCTGATGGATCATGCATGGTTTTGAAAATGGGAAATGGGAACTGAGCCCAATCGGGAACCAGTTCCAGCTGGACAGGAGGAACGGTTATGGGATTTTTTGATACATTGAGTGAGACAGTTGCCAATACAGGCCGTGTGCTGGGAAATAAGACGAAGGAGGTCGCTGGCTCCACAAAGCTCAGTTTCCAGATCACTCAGGAGGAAACAAAGCTCAGGAAAGCTTATGCGGCCCTCGGCGAAGCATATTATAAGGATCATTGCGGGGATATGCCGGAGACTTATGCAATTCTGGCGGCAGATGTAGCGGAGGCCAGGGAACGCCTGGAACGCCTGACCCGTGACAAACAGATCTTAAAGAATCAGAAGCGCTGCACAAGCTGCGGGGCATGGATGGCAAACGAGGATCGGTTCTGCGGTAAGTGCGGGGCGGAAAATGAAATACTGAAAAATGATCCGGAGCCGGAAACAGCCAGAGAAGCAGTGACAGAAGAAATCTTCGAGGAAGAAGAGCCTAAAACAGAGACAGTTCAGGAAGAGACCACAGCACCGGAAGAAGCTGCGGCAGAGGAGATGGAGTGTCCTTCCTGTCATGCATCTGTAAAAGCAGGATTATTCTACTGTCCGGAATGCGGACAGAAGTTATCATAAGAATCAATAACACAAGCAGGAGGAAATCTTTGTGAAAAAAGAGATGATTATCGTTCTGGACTTTGGCGGCCAGTATAACCAGCTGATCGCAAGAAGAGTCCGGGAATGCAGTGTATACTGCGAGGTTCACCCCTACACCATGGATCTGGAGAAGATCAAGGCCATGGAGCCCAAGGGTATTATCTTTACCGGCGGTCCCAACAGTGTTTACGGGGAGGATTCCCCCCATTGTTCCAGGGAACTGTATGAGCTTGGAATTCCGATCCTTGGAATCTGCTATGGTTCCCAGCTGATGGCGCACATGCTTGGCGGAAAGGTCGAGACAGCACCGGTAAGCGAGTATGGAAGGACAGAGGTTTCGGTGGAAAATGACAGCGTTCTGTTTGGTGATGTATCACCGAAAACGGTCTGCTGGATGAGCCATACCGATTACATTTCCCAGGCGCCGGAAGGATTTCGTGTAACGGCAAGTACTCCGGTCTGCCCGGTTGCGGCAATGGAATGTCCGGAAAAGAATTTTTATGCAGTCCAGTTTCATCCGGAGGTTATGCATACCGAAGAGGGAATGAAGATGCTTTCCAACTTTGTTTATAAGGTCTGCGGTTGCAGCGGTGACTGGAAGATGGGCTCCTTTGTTCAGGATACTATTCAGGCACTGCGGGAAAAGATCGGCGACGGCAAGGTACTCTGTGCTCTGTCCGGCGGTGTGGATTCCTCCGTGGCGGCTGTTCTGCTTTCCAAAGCCATCGGAAAGCAGCTGACCTGTGTATTTGTGGACCACGGCCTTCTCCGGAAGAACGAAGGAGACGAGGTGGAAGCCGTATTCGGCCCCAACGGACCGTATGAGTTAAACTTTATCCGCGTCAATGCCCAGGAGCGTTACTATGCGAAGCTGAAGGGTGTGACCGAACCGGAACAGAAGCGGAAGATCATCGGTGAGGAATTCATCCGTGTATTCGAGGAAGAGGCAAGAAAGATCGGCGCTGTGGATTATCTGGTTCAGGGAACTATTTATCCGGATGTGATCGAGAGCGGCCTCGGAAAGTCCGCGGTGATCAAATCCCACCACAACGTAGGAGGACTTCCCGATGTGGTAGATTTTAAGGAGATCATTGAACCCCTGCGTCTGCTATTCAAGGACGAAGTCCGTAAGGCAGGCCTGGAGCTTGGAATCCCCGAATATCTGGTTTACCGACAGCCCTTCCCCGGTCCCGGTCTGGGAATCCGTATCATCGGTGAAGTAACGGCAGAAAAGGTGAAGATCGTCCAGGAAGCCGATGCCATCTACCGTGAGGAGATCGCAAAAGCAGGCCTCGACCGCGGTCTGGGTCAGTATTTTGCAGCCCTGACCAATATGCGTTCTGTCGGTGTCATGGGTGATTTCCGAACCTATGATTATGCTGTGGCACTCCGCGCTGTCAACACCAGCGATTTCATGACTGCAGACGTTTCCGAGATTCCCTTCTCTGTTCTGACCCATGTGGCCAGCCGGATCGTCAACGAAGTGAAGGGTGTGAACCGTGTACTGTATGATCTGACCAGCAAACCGCCGGGAACGATTGAGTTTGAATAATAAAAATTTTCTGGAATCCCTTATAAACAGGGCATTTCAGGGCAGATAAAGTTCTGTTTGATAACAAAATGATAACACGAGAGATTTTGGCATTATTTATCCGGAATCTTGTGGTTATCAGGTAATATGCGTGAACCAACAAAAAGGTCTTACTGAATTGAGTGAAATCAATTTGGTAAGGCCTTTTTCGTTGGTTTTTTATTTGTCGTTTTTGGGATAATTATACCGCCACTGATCATATTCTTCCTGAGTGATTTCTCCGGATTTCAGCTTTTCAGCTTGTTCCTGCCATGAATGGAACATATCAAACATAGAAAGGTACCAGGTTTAGTGTTGATGCCAGCAATCGGTGCAACTGGGCTTGCAGGAGGAGCAGCAATCATAACAGCATTGACAGCTTTGGGACCAGGTGGAATATTAGGCGGTATAGTTACATTAGGTATAATGAATAATCTGTGCTCCAATGAGCCACCTGTCCGGCAAGCTTGAGCCACCATTCCGGATATGTGTGAGCCACTATTCCGGTCATAATGAGCCACTTCAGTTTTATAATAG
>NZ_JBQKGG010000020.1:0-36546 GCF_052118925.1 Candidatus Paralachnospira sp. LCP21S3_A2 | reverse complement strand
ATAGCATGATATTTGAATTTGAACATCCATTATTAGGGCTTTATTTGACCTCAGAACAGAATTTTGATTATTAGACGTATTTTCAGTTGGGTTTTAGTTTTTCATTCAAGGAGGATCAGATAAGGGCAAATGCTTATCGGGTCCTCATTTTTATTTTGAAGAAAATGAAAACGCATAAGTGTTCAGCCCGAAAGACCGAAAACAATAAAAAAAGGAGAAACGGATATGAGAACGATCAGAGAAAACGGATTTTTAGGAGCGATGTTACTGGCTGGCTGTATGTTACTGTTCTGTGGTTCAGCGATCACAGCGGCATCAAAAAAAGCAAAAACAGAAGCAGCAGTGGAAGCTGTCGAAACAACTGCAGAGATCACGGAAGAAGAGACCAAAGAGGTAAAAACCGATTCTTATGGAAGTACCTATTCAACAAAATCTTCCTATTCGGGAATTTCCTATGATGACGAAGAGGAGACGAATCCGGTTCTCAATGATTCTTACGATGAGGGATATGATTCTGTTTATGAAGATGATGATTATGATCTGGATCGGTATGACCGGGATCAGGATTATGCAGACGGGGTAGAGGACGCAATCTCCGATTATGAGGACGAATTTGGAGAAGAGTGGTAAAAATCAAAAAAGAACAAACGGTGCTTTCGTATATGCCAGCGGCCGTCCGGGTTGTTTTTCCGGGCGGCTGTGTTATACTTATACCGTAGGAAAATCTGCCGGAGGAAGATGATGAGTGAATTATTAAAACAAAGCTGGTTTCCCTGGGCAGCAGTCTATCTTCTGGTGATGAATCTCATCGGTTTTTCGCTGATGGGAACTGATAAACGGCGGGCCCGGAGGCATGTCTGGAGAATATCGGAAAAAACGCTGTTTCTGGCGGCAATCCTTGGCGGAAGCCTCGGTGCATGGGCAGGCATGTATGTGTTCCATCATAAGACGAAGCACTGGTATTTTGCGGTGGGAATACCGCTGATTCTGGCAGGACAGATGATCGCGGTGGTCTGGATGATCTGTTTGTGAGTGCGGAAAGTTGTGGACGAACGGGAGCAGAAAAGCTATAATAGGAAGAAATATATCGTAAAAACAAAACGGAGTTTCGAAATCAGAGAGGACAGAGGGAAAATAAAATGCAGGCAATTATTCTGGCGGCCGGTATGGGCCGGAGGCTGAAAAAACTGACACAGAACAATACGAAGTGCATGGTGAAGGTCAATGGAGTTTCGCTGGTGGACCGGCTGCTTCACCAGCTGGAGCATCAGTCCTTGTCCCGGATCGTGATCGTGGTCGGGTATGAGGGAAAGAAGCTGATGGATTATATTGAAACGCTGGGGATCCAGACGCCTATCGAGTTCATTGACAATCCGGTTTATGATAAAACCAATAATATTTATTCTCTGGCACTTGCCAAGGACTGGCTGCTCCGGGAGGATACTCTGTTATTTGAGTCTGATCTGATCGTTGAAGATGGTGTGATCGAGATGCTGAAGAACGATCCCAGAGATACGCTGGCACTGGTGGATAAGTACGAGAGCTGGATGGACGGAACCTGCGTGCAGCTTTCGGAGGACGACAGCATTGTAAATTTTGTTCCGGGAAAACGGTTTAATTTTGCAGACAAGGACAGCTATTATAAGACGGTTAATATTTATAAGTTCGGAAAGGAATTTTCCAGAAGCCGCTATGTACCGTTCCTGGATGCATATTCCAGCGCGCTGGGAAACAATGAATATTATGAGCAGGTGCTTCGGGTCATTGCCATGCTGGATGATCCGGGAATCAAGGCGCTGCGCCTGAGCGGACAGAAGTGGTATGAGATCGATGATGTGCAGGATCTTGATATCGCGGAATCGCTGTTTGCGCCGGATGACGAGACGCAGCTGAAGCTGCTGCAGAGCCGCTACGGCGGTTACTGGCGGTATCCGAAGCTGAAGGATTTCTGTTATCTGGTAAATCCGTATTTCCCGCCGAAGAAAATGAAGGATGAGATCCGCAGCAGCTTTGATGATCTTCTGAGCCAGTATCCCTCCGGAATGCGGGTTAATTCCCTGATTGCGGCCCGGAATTATAATGTGGATGCAAGTCAGATCGTTGTCGGGAACGGCGCGGCAGAGCTGATCAAGTCATTGATGGGAGTCCTCAGGGGATCCGTTGGAATCGTCCGACCGACCTTTGAAGAATACCCAAACCGTTACGAGAAAACGCAGGAGGTGGTATTCAGCCCGGACAACGAGGCGTTTTCCTATACGGCGGCCGATCTGATGACGTTTTTCGGTGAGCATCCGACCGACAACCTGGTTCTGATCAATCCGGATAATCCGTCCGGAAATTATCTTGGAAAAGAGGAACTGGAAAGGTTGATCGACTGGACTGCAAAGAAAAACATGAAGCTGGTAGTCGATGAATCGTTCTCCGATTTTGCCGATGAGCCGGTAACACTGATGGACGAAGAGTTCCTTGCGGCGCATCCTCATGTGTACGTCATGAAGAGTATTTCCAAATCCTACGGAGTTCCCGGTCTTCGTCTGGGTGTTCTGGCAAGCGGTGATACAGAAACCATCGCATTTATGAAAAAAGATGTTGCCATCTGGAATATCAATTCCTTTGCAGAGTTTTATCTCCAGATCTGGGAAAAGTACGAAAAGGATTACACAAAAGCTCTGGAGCGGTTCCGCGCGGAGCGCGCCAGGTTTGCAGCACGTTTGAAGGAGATTCCCGGGCTTACCGTTTATCCGTCCCAGGCAAACTATGTGCTGGCAAAGCTGGATGGAAAACTGTCTGCCGGAGCGCTGACAAGGCGGCTGCTCATCGAATATAATCTTCTGATCAAGGATCTGACCTCCAAAGCGGGCGGGCCTTATATCCGTCTGGCGGTTCGTAATGAAGAAGATAATGACCGGCTGGTGGAAGCACTGAGGGAGGTATTATAGGGTTGAAATCCGGATCAGCGGCCGGACTCGTTCCGATTAAAGCCATTCGCCTGTAATCGATACCGGATTCTAAATTAAAAAGGGGATGTGAAAAGCTCGATGGAGTTTTTCGCATCCCCTTTTGGGTTTTACTTTTTTATAGAACCGTTTTATGCCAGTTCTTTTCCGGTCAGCATCTGATAGGCCTGCAGATATTTTTCGATGGTCTTGTCTACGATTTCCTGAGGCAGCGTCCAGTCGTTTCCGGGGTTGGCCTTCAGCCAGTCGCGGGCAAACTGCTTGTCGAAGGAGGGCTGTCCATGACCGGGCTCGTAGCCGTCAGCCGGCCAGAAACGGGAACTGTCGGGAGTCAGCATTTCATCACCGATGACGATGTTGCCATCCTCATCAAGGCCAAATTCAAACTTGGTATCAGCGATAATGATTCCTCTCTTCAGTGCGTACTCAGCACAGGTCTTGTAAAGCTCGATGGTTTTATCACGGAGCTGTACGGCATACGCTTCACCCTTGCCGGGGAAATATTTCTCCAGGTGAGCAATGCTCTGTTCAAAGGAAATGTTCTCGTCATGATCGCCGATCTCCGCCTTTGTGGAGGGAGTATAAATCGGTTCAGGAAGCTTGTCGGATTCCTTTAAGCCTTCAGGAAGGCGGATCCCACAGACGGTACCGTCTTTCTGGTAGCTGGTCCAGCCGCTTCCGGTGATGTATCCGCGGACAATGCACTCCAGGGGAAGCATGTTTAATTTCCGGCACATCATGGATTTTCCTTCAAATTTTTCCTGCTGGAAGAATTCCGGCATATCCTTTACGTCCACAGAGATCATGTGGTTAGGGAGGATATCCTTTGTCATGTCGAACCAGAATTTTGACATCTGGGTAAGAACGGTACCCTTCTTTGTGACGATGTTATGAAGAATCACATCGAAGCAGCTGATGCGGTCGGTAGCGACCATGATCAGGCTGTCGCCGTTATCATAGATCTCGCGTACTTTTCCTTCTTTGATTGGCTTTAATTCCTGCATAGACTCACCTCATTATCATCCTACGTTTATCAGTTTTAAAACAACACCCATACCGTACCATCATTTTTGGTGGTCTGTCAAGACAAAAATGCAAGATATAAGAATTGGACGTTATAATCAGCGGATCGGTTCTTGCGATTCCGGTCCTGGTATAGTAAGGTAAGAGCAGTTGAGAGAAGGATTGAAGATGTGCTTCGGGAAAAGGGGCTTTATGTCAGCACGACCGCAGGAGTCAGCATGTATCCCATGCTTAGAGATCGCCGTGATACCATCATGATCCGCCCTGTGGAAGGTAGGCTGAAGAAATATGATGTGCCGCTGTATCGGCGGGGAGAAGCGTATGTTCTTCACCGGATCGTAAAGGTACTGCCGGACAGCTATGTGATCTGTGGAGACAACTGTTTCAAAAAGGAATATGGGATACGGGAGGAGCAGATCCTTGGTGTGCTGGACCGGCTGTTGTCAGAGGTACCTGTTTATGAGCTCTGCTGTGACATCAGCCATGAAGCTGTGAAGGTCAGCTTTGAGGCCTTGACCGGGACAAAAATAAAGGAATGAGAATCGGTTTGAAGTGTACTGGGGATTTCACGATGTGGAATCCCCGTTTTGTAATTCAGGAGAACAGCTTTCGATAGCTGTGCCGGAAGTACAGAGTTTCTGCAACGGCAGTGATAATCCAGGAGAAGCTGTAAAGCATATAGAGGGCTGTGATCGTATGGAACCATGCGAAGATGGTATAGACCCAGATCACGCGGAAGACGCAGGAGCCCAGGATCACGATGATCACAGGGACAACGCTTTTTCCGATTCCGCGGGAGGCCGCAATGGCGCAGTCCATAAAGGGTGCGAGAGCATAGGAAAACCACATAATATGGATCCGTTCCATACCGGCATTGATGACGGCAGGCTCCGTAGTGAAAGCAGAAAGAAATTGACGTCCAAAAAGCATCAGGAGGATGCCGAGGATCGCTGCAGTGCCGAAGGAATACAGCAGGGAGATAAAGTAAGTCTTAATGACGCGATTCTTCTTTCCTGCACCCCAGTTCTGACTCATAAAGGTAGAGCAGCCGGTATAATAGGCAGACAGCATATTGAAGATCAGGGTATCTGCGTTGGCAGCAGCGGAATTTCCGGAGACCATGATGGCGTTGAAGGTATTGACTCCGGACTGCACAAACAGGTTTGCGATGGCAAAAATGGAATTCTGGATCCCGGCAGGAATGCCGAGAAGCAGGACGCTTTTGGCGGCCTGTTTATGAAAGCGCAGCTCCTTCAGGCGCAGGCGGCATTCATCCTTTCGGCGGAACAGATTCAGAAGGATCAGTCCGGCAGAAACATATTGGGCGATAACACTGGCTGTGGCAACACCGTCGGCGGCCATATGACACCGGATCACGAAGAACAGATTCAGGATTACGTTAAGAATACCGGAAGTGGACAGGTAGATCAGTGGTCTTGTAGTGTCACCGCGGGCACTGAGAACGCCGTGTCCAAAGTTGTAGACTGCCATGGCAGGCATGCCAAGAGCATAGATTTTCAGATACAGAACAGCACCGTCCATCAGCTCGTCCTTGGTGTTCAGAAGAGCAAGCATATTCGGAGAAAAGACAATGCAGATCAAGCTGATGAGTATGCCCAGCGCCAGGCAGAGCAGCAGCGAGGTATGAATGATCTTATTGGCGTCTTCCGGATTATCAGCGCCCAGAGCATGGGCAGTCCGGACATTGACGCCGGCGCCCATACCGATAAGGAAACCGGTAAAGAGAGATACAAGGAGCGTGGTGGAGCCGACGCTTCCCAGCGCCTGGTAGCTGGCAAACCGTCCGACAATTGCCACATCGCTCAAATTGAACATGACCTCCAGCACCTGCGAGAATGCAAGTGGGATGCTGAACAGCAGAAGATTTTTCCAGAGAGAGCCTTCCGTCATGGGAACGTTCTTTCCGGAGCGTTTTGTCCTTGTTTCTTTCATGTAAAAATTCCCCCATATAAAACTTCTGATGGCACAGACTGCTTTGATCTACAGGAAGTGCACAGGATGGTTTTTCCTGCACAATCCGACACCTGTCATTATGTATAACATAACATCTGAAGCACAGAATGTAAATTCATAAATCAGGAAGTTTTTCTGTGTGTGTTCCATTAAAATAAACAGGTTGACATATACCTGTACAGGGTATATAATACCGGGGTGATAGAAGCAACTAACCATAAATAAATGAGCTTCGAAAGTGAAAACAGGAAACAAATCAGAGAAGGCAGGGGAAGCATATGGTAAAAACAGTATTGAAAATTGATGGGATGATGTGTGGAATGTGCGAGGCACATATGAACGAGGTGATCCGGAAGAACTTTAAGGTGAAAAAAGTGACCTCCTCCGCGAAAAGCGGAGAAACTGTTGTGATCAGTGAAGAGGAACTGGATATTCCGCTTATAAAGGGAAAAATCAGGGGGATCGGTTATGAGCTGCAGTCTGCAGAAAGTGAACCCTATGTGAAGAAAGGATTGTTCCATTTCGGAAAGTAGGAAGAAGGGGAACAAAGAAAACGACAAAAAAGCGCAGCCGGAAACAGATGGAAGAAATTCCGTATTTCCGGCTGCATTCTATTTTAGGAAAAGGAAAATAAAGGGCTGAATGGATCAGATCACTCCGTTGGAGCGGAGAATCTCTAATTCTTCGTCAGTTTTATGAAGCAGGCCCTTGAAGATCTCATCATTATTTTCACCGATCAGAGGTGCGCGTTCGCGGTTCTGAATGGGACGGCTTTTCAGCTTCAGAGGACTGCCTACAAAAGGAACCTTGCCAAGGCCGGGAACTTCGGTATAAACAACCATTTCGCGCTCCGCAGAATTGGGATCGTGCAGGATTCGGTCCAGATTACATACGATTCCGCAGGGAACACCGGCATCTGTCAGCAGACGGTCGGCATCTTCAACGGTCTGTTTAGCAAACCAGTCTGCCGTCAGCTTGTCAACGGTAAAGTAGTCATCCATGCGGTTTTCAATGAGAAGATATTTTTCCTGCATAAGGTCTGGATCCTGAGTGATCTCGGCAAACCGTTTATAGTTGGGATCTGTGCCTGCGTGGAGGCATACTGAAGAGCGGGGTACAGCACTTGATATCCATATTTTTCGGCCCTGGATTGTCAGTGTGATTGGATTCCCGAAAGAATATGATAATAAGCTCGGAAATCAGATGGAGAATGTCCAGACGCAGCTTCAACAGATTTTAGACCAGGGAGAAATGCAGACCTGGTCTTTCTGTGCCGGAAGTGAGTTGATCGTTCTGTTTCAGGAACAGTATACAGAGACGGTAAAAAACTGTATGGAGGAACTGGTAAGAACGCTGAGGGAGCAGATGAAGATCCCGTTTTCAGCAGGGATCGGATCCTGCATTACAGAACCGGAGAAAATCGGACAGTCGCTTGCAGATGCCAGAATGATGAATCGTTTGTCCGGCAAAAACGGAAAAGTATGTACGGCAGAAGCGTATCCTCTGGAAATGTTTCTAAAAAGCATTCCGGAGGTGGAAACTGCACAGATGTTCTGGAAGGTTTTCGGAGGATATTCCGAGGAGGAGCTTTCTCAGACAATGGAAATGCTCCATGTGTATGCGGAATACAACGGCGCGATCTCCAGGGTTGCACAATATCTGAATATTCATAAAAATACGCTGCAGTACCGGCTGAATCGTCTTGCAGAAAAAACGGGATATATTCCTCAGCATATGGCAGATATGTCATATCTGTATCTTCTTTTGAGAATCTATGAACTGGGATTGATGAAGGAGAAACGATAGTTTTTTGATGCGAAAGATGTTAAGATATTAGAGTTATGAAATAAAAGGTGAAAATCGATGGAACTTCAGGAGGCAATGAAAAAACGGCGGAGTATCCGGAAGTATCAGCCGCGGGATGTGGAGGATCAGCTTCTGGAGGAATTGTTCGAGGCGGCAAGGATCAGCCCGTCAGCGAAAAACCGCCAGCCCTGGCGGTTTATGGTGCTGAAGGGGTGCGAAAAGGATCATGTCGCAGATATTATGGAAGGATGGTTTGCAGACAGTGCTCATGAGATCCCAAGATATGCAAAGAGCTCCAAATATACAGCCGGAACGGTACGGGAAGCACCGGTGCTGATTCTGGTCGGCGGTCTGGCAGTCGGTTATGCGGCGGAAGAGCCGGAGGAACGTCCCAGGATTTCCAGAGAGGAATTTATGCTGTCCGCGAAGCTCGAGCAGGATCCTGTGTAGTCGATGGCAGACAGAAAGGCGGTAAATAGTTGAAACTTCGAAATGATGCAGATCAGATCATAAAAAAGTCAATTCAGAAGGTTCTTCCGGACGAAGCTGTTTTTCGGGCACTTCGTGGAAAAACCTTTGGAAGCGGAAAAATCTATGTGACAGCAGTTGGAAAAGCGGCCTGGCAGATGGCAAAAGCGGCTTCCGATGTCCTTGGAGAACGGATAACGGATGGTGTGGTGATTACAAAGTATGATCATGTGAAGGGAGAAATTCCGCATATTCGCTGTTTTGAGGCTGGTCATCCGGTGCCGGATCAAAATTCCTTTGCGGCAACCGAAGAGGCGATCTGTCTGGTTGATGACTTAAAACAGGAGGATACGGTGTTGTTCCTGTTGTCCGGCGGCGGTTCTGCATTGTTTGAAAAGCCTTTGATTTCGGAGGAAGAACTGGCGGACATTACAAAACAGCTGTTGGCCTGCGGCGCAGATATTGTAGAAATGAATACGATCCGAAAAAGACTTTCTGCCATTAAGGGGGGAAAGTTTGCGAAGCTCTGTGAGCCGGCGCAGGTATTCAGCATTGTGCTGAGTGATATCCTGGGAGATCCCCTGGATATGATTGCTTCCGGTCCTGCAGCGGCGGATTCCTCTACCTGTCAGCAGGCATGTGAGATTGCGGAAAAGTATCAGCTCAGACTGAGTGAAGCGGCGTGGCAATGCCTGAAGACGGAGACACCGAAACAACTGAAAAATACGGAAACGATGATAACCGGAAGTGTAAAGGATCTTTGCGCGGCGGCGGCAGAGGCCTGCCGGGAGCTTGGATATGAACCGGTGTTTCTGACAGATCAGCTTTGCTGTGAGGCGAGAGAAGCCGGATCATTTCTGGCATCTATTGCAAAAAGCCATCAGGAAAGTGAAAAAAGCCTGGCTTTTCTGGCCGGTGGCGAAACGGTTGTTCATTTGACCGGAAACGGTCTGGGCGGAAGAAATCAGGAGCTGGCACTGGCGGCGGCAGAGGGAATCAGCGGACTTCGAGATACTGCGGTATTCAGCTTCGGAAGCGATGGGACCGATGGACCGACAGATGCGGCTGGCGGATATGCAGATGGAGAGACTGGAAGGTGTCTGAGAGATCAGGGGCTTGATCTTTATCAGATGTTGAAAAATAATGATGCTTATCATGCACTGGAAAAGACAGGAGGTCTGATCCGGACAGGAGCAACCGGAACGAATGTGAACGATGCAGCGGTAGTTCTGATCCGGCGTGCATAAGATAAAAAGAAGGAGGAGCGGACTTTCAGTAAAAAAATTAGTAAACGGATAAGAACCTGGATTTTCTCCGGGTTTTTATTTGTTGATGAGAAAATTATCGGGGAACTAATCATATTAGTGCTTGATTTCGGATAGGAAATAGCGTATACTAATGGAAAGTCAATAAATGATAAGGAGAGGTATTTATGGACAGAAAAGAACTGGTATTAAAAACATTCCACAATGAACCTACAGACAAGCTGCTTGTTGGCTTCTGGCATCACTATCTGGAAGATGAGCTGGTAGACGGCTTCCATAATCCGGAGTATATTGCACAGAACCTGGAGGGGGCAAAGAAATTCAAAGAGGAGTTTGATCCTGATTTCGTAAAGGTTATGACAGACGGTCTGTTCTTCATGCCCTTTAATTATGAAGAGATCAACTGCGCTTCTGATTTCAAGAATTTCAAGGCAACCGATGAGATGGATGCATATCTTGATAAGTGCGTAGAGTTCGCAAAGGCAACCAGAGAGATTTACGGAAATGATGTACTGATGTACTACAATGTATTCTCCCCGACCTTCCAGATCAATCACAGAATGAACCAGACACATCCTCTGATCACAAGAGGCAAGCTGGAAGCTCCCATCGTTACTCTGATGAACGATGATCCTGAAGCTACCCAGTATGCACTGGATCTGATCGCTGATTACACAGAGAAGCTGATCGATATGGTTGTAGGCGCCGGAATCATGGATGGTATTTACTTCAGCGTTTCCTGCTTTAACCGCGGAATCGTTCCTGCTGTTTACAACAAGTATGTAGCACCTGGTGAGAAGCGAATCATCGCAAAGGCAAATTCCTATGCAAAGGACAACCTGCTTCATATCTGCGGATGGAGAGGAAACTTAAACAACCTGTCTGTTTACACAGATTATGACTGCAGCGTAATCAACTGGGCTGTTCATGCGGAAGAGGTTCCTGTTGCAGAAGGCAAGAAGCTGTTCCACAACAAGTGCGTTATCGGCGGCTTCGGCAACAACAACACTGACCTGATCTGCACCGGAACAAAGAAAGAAATCCAGGATTATGTTGAGAAGATCGTTGATGAGGCTGGTACAACCGGTGTCATCATCGGCGCAGACTGCACGATTCATCTGGATACTCCCGATGAGCATATCCACTGGGTATACGAGAAGGCTGAAGAAATTTCCAAGAGAATGATGCAGAAATAAAACGTCTTTTGAAACTGAATAATAAAAATCAGAGAACGCCCTTTTCCGATATTCGGGAGAGGGCGTTTTGAAAAAGAAAAAGAAAATGGTAAAGATTGACCTGATCACCGGCTTCCTGGGAGCCGGGAAAACAACATTTATGAAAAAATATGCCTCTTATCTGATAAAGCAGGGGCTGAATATCGGAATTCTGGAAAATGATTTCGGAGCGGTCAATGTGGATATGATGCTTCTTCAGGAACTGGAGGGAGCGCATTGTGAGCTGGAGATGATTGCCGGCGGCTGCGATGCAGAGACGCATCGAAGGCGGTTCCGTACAAAGTTGATCGCCATGGGGATGTGCGGTTATGACCGGGTGCTGGTGGAACCGTCTGGGATCTTTGATCCCGATGAGTTTTTTGATATTCTCCGGGATGAGCCGCTGGATCAGTGGTATGAGATCGGGAACATAATTGCTCTTGTGGATGCGGCAGCTCCCGGACCGGAGTCGCCGGAGGCGGAATATCTTCTGGCATCGGAGGCTGCCCCGGCGGGCATGGTGATCCTGAGCCACGGCGATGAAGTGCCGGAGGAGCAGGCAGAGGCGGTTGTGGAGCATCTGAACCGTACACTGGAAAAGATCCGGTGTCCGAGACGCTTCGGCGATGATGTACTGAAAAAGGGAATCCCGTCCCTTTCGGAAAAGGATCTGGATCGGATCTCTTCCTGCGGTTATCGAACGGAAAGCTATGAGAAACGGCTGATCAGAGGAGAAAACGGCTTTGAAACGTGCTGCTTTTTAAATCCCGAAAAGACCGGTGCTGCACTTTTGGAGGCGGTAAAGGAGATTCTGGAAAGCCCGGACTGCGGTAAAGTATTCCGGGTCAAGGGATTTTTCCGGGAGTCGGACGGAAGCTGGAGGGAATGCAACGGAACCAGAAACGGAATTACGGTTTCTTCCATTGAAAACGGCCAGGAGGTCCTGATCGTCATCGGAGAGAGCCTGAATGAAGCAGAGATCCGTCAGCGGCTGCGGTCGACGATCATGACAGGATAGTCCCATTCCCGGATAAGCGCTTCAAAGTTTTTTCACGGTAATAACACAGATTCATCACATTTGACTGGTAATCTATGGTCATAGAAAAGAGAAAGAGAGTGATTCCGGCAGGAAAGAAAAGCCTGGACGGAGTTGCAGTAAAAAAAGAAAAACCAGAAAGGATGGATCATAGATGGACGACTATTATAATGGAGATTTTCAAAATGACAATAACCAGATGGGCCAGATGAATGAGCAGCAGGCTCCGTTCTATACTTACATTCCCACGGAGCCGGGTGCTCCCCGGAAACCGAAAAAGACGAAGAAGAACGGCGGCTTCTGGAAGAAGGCAGGAATGTTTGTGCTGTGCGGCGCACTGGTTGGCGGAGCCGGAGCCGGAAGCTTCATTGGCGTGATGAAGGTAAGTGGCTACGAAGCAAAGCTGGAAAAGGCAGCTGCGGCAGCCAAGGAAAGCCAGACAACCAAGGTACAGACGGCAGAGACTACAGCAACAGGAAGCTCAGGCTCCTCCACATCAGGAACGACAACGGTAGCCGATGTGGCAGAAGGTGCCATGCCGTCCATTGTTGCCATTACCAATACACAGGTTTACCAGAGCAATGACTGGAGCTACTTCTTTGGCGGAAACAGCGGAAGCAAGGAGGTGACCGGAAGCGGTTCCGGAATCATTATCGGACAGAATGATACCGAGCTTCTTGTCCTGACAAATTATCATGTAATCGAAGGAGCAAATTCCTTAACTGTTTCGTTTATTGACGGAACAACAGCGGATGCACAGATCAAGGGTACTGCGGAAAGCAATGACCTGGCAGTTGTGGCGGTTCCTCTCGAAAACCTGAGTGATGATACCAAGAATCAGATCAAGATCGCAACGCTTGGAGATTCCGACGGACTTCGTGTCGGTGATGAAGTGGTAGCCATCGGAAACGCTCTTGGCTATGGACAGTCTTTGACATACGGACATGTCAGCGCACTGAGCCGTGACGTGACCATTGATAATAAGACCTTAACGCTTCTCCAGACAGATGCGGCCATCAACCCCGGTAACAGCGGCGGCGCACTGTTGAATATGAACGGAGAGGTCATTGGTATCAACTCGGCAAAGTATTCCAGCGAAGAGGTTGAGGGTATGGGCTTTGCAATCCCGATTACCGAAGCAAAGGATATCATTAACAATCTGATGAATGAAAAAACAAAAACCGAGGTCAGCGAGGACGAAGCTTCCTGGCTTGGCATCAATGGTGTTGCGGTCAATGAAAGCAATGCGCAGCTTTATAATATGCCTCAGGGTGTTTATGTATACAGCATCGTAGAAGACGGCCCTGCAGCTTCTTCTGATCTTCAGGAGAAGGATATCATCACAGCCATTGAGGGAACCGGTATTTCTTCCATGGATGAACTGAAGGAGCAGCTGAAATACTATGCTGGCGGAGAGAAAGTAACGCTGACGGTAGAACGGCTGGCAAACGGGGCTTATGAGGAAGTCAGCGTGGATGTGACTCTTGGATACAAGAAGGATTATCAGAGCAGTCAGAGCAGTGATCAGCAGCAGAACGGTCAGAATAACAATGGACAGAGCAACGGACAGGGCGGCTTTGCATTCCCCGGTCAAAACTAAATGAATCCGTTGTGAATGCGCCATAAAGAAGGTGGCGCAGGATGATTAAAGATAAATAAAACAGCAGTGATGGGCTGCCGCACAGATTTCGGTCTGGCGGCAGCTCTTTGAATATGTTCATATTTGGTTAATAAAAAGTTTACTTGTTCGATGCCGGCTTCTCATATATAATAGAATCCATAAAGGAAGGAATGAAGAAAAGAATGGATAAAACAGAAATGATGGATCAGCAGGAATCAGAAAGAAAAGAAGCCATGTTGAGTCCACAGGAAACGGAAGAGACCGAAGAGAAGCAGCCGGAGGATTCGGTGAAGCAAAAACCGGAGGCTGCGGAGGATACAGAAGACGATAACGAGGAGTTTGAAAAGGTCTGCATGGTATGCCGCCGGCCGGAAAGTCAGGCAGGGAAGATGATCACCATGCCAGGGAATCTGACGATCTGCCAGGAGTGTATGCAGAGAGCGTTTGACAGCTTTGGACAGGGAGGCGGAATGCCCTATGGCATGAGCTTTCAGATTCCTGAAAATGAAGATGGCAGCATGGATCTGTCGGCGTTGACGGGAATGCCCGGTGTGGGAGTGATCAATCTGGCAGATCTGGGGATCGGCGGCCAGGAGATTCCGAAGAACCAGCGGGTGAAAAAGAAAAAAGAAAAGAAAGAAAAAAAGGTGTTCAGCCGCGATATGATCCCGGCCCCTCATCAGATCAAGCATATGCTTGACGAATATGTGGTCGGACAGGAGAAGGCGAAAAAGGCCATCTCTGTTGCAGTATACAACCATTATAAACGAGTATTTGCGGATCCCGGTGACGGGGTGGAGATTGAAAAATCCAATATGCTGCTTCTGGGACCTACCGGAAGCGGAAAAACGTATTTGGTAAAGACCCTGGCGAAGCTTCTTGATGTGCCGCTGGCCATTGCTGATGCTACATCCCTGACGGAGGCCGGTTACATCGGCGATGATATCGAAAGTGTTGTCTCCAAGCTTCTGGCGGCAGCGGGAAATGATGTGGAACGGGCTGAGCAGGGAATCATTTACATTGATGAGATCGATAAGATCGCAAAAAAGAAAAATACCAATACCCGTGATGTCAGTGGAGAGTCGGTACAGCAGGAGCTCCTGAAGATGCTGGAGGGAAGTACCGTGGAGGTGCCGGTAGGATCCAACAGTAAAAATGCCATGGTGCCCATGACAACGGTAAGTACCGATAATATTCTTTTTATCTGCGGTGGTGCCTTCCCGGATCTGGAGGATATCATAAAGGAGCGTCTGACAAAGGAATCCTCCATTGGATTCAAGGCAGAGTTAAAAGACCGTTTCGATGGAGATGAAAATCTGCTATGTAAGGCGCAAATCGAGGATTTGAAGCAGTTTGGCATGATTCCGGAATTTCTTGGCCGTCTGCCGGTGATGGTTTCACTGGAAGCATTGACAAAGGATTTCCTGGTCCGGATCTTAAAGGAACCGAGGAATGCGATCCTTAAGCAGTATGAGAAGCTGCTGCGCATGGATGAGGTTCAGCTTCAGTTTGAGGATGGAGCACTGGAGGCTATCGCAGAAAAGGCCATGGAACGCCATACCGGGGCAAGGGCTCTGCGGGCGATCCTGGAGGAATATATGCTGGATATCATGTACGAGATCCCCAAGGATGATAACATCGGCCGTGTAACTATTACAAAAGAATATATCGAAAAGACCGGTGGGCCGAGGATCGACCTGCGTGGTGTCATGAGAATCGGAACGCAGGCATAAACTGTCTGGAAAGCTAGCAGGAGGGCTTCGGATGCCGGAGGAACAGGCGGAGCGCTGCAGAATGCAGATACTTTCCGAAGAATATGCAGATTTAATTGTTTCTGTGGACCGGTTTGAACGGGAGGCCGTTCTGGATCAGGCCTGCATGACAAGAGTATCAGAGAACCGGGCAGTGCTGCAGCTTCCCAGATCACGCTTGACAGCAGATTCCTTTTCTTATCCACAGACACCCAGGCTTTATGGCCTTATGGATGAGACTGCAATGGGAGCAGCCGGGATCAGCCGGGCACAGCTGCAGCCGGCGCTGGGGCTTCGCGGAAGCGGTGTCCTTATCGGATTTCTGGATACCGGGATTGATTATCGGAATCCGGTGTTTCTGGATCAGGCGGGACGGACCAGGATCTTACGGATCTGGGATCAGACGGATCAGACCGGACAGAGTCCGGAGGGATTTTTTTATGGCACTGAGTATACGGACAGGGAAATACAGGAGAGCCTTTCCGGAACAGCCGACATACCGGTTCCGGAACGGGATGAGCACGGACATGGAACCTTTCTGGCTTCTCTGGCAGCCGGCAGACCAGTTCCGGAGCAGGATTTTTCCGGGGCAGCGCCGGAGGCTTATCTGGCAGTAGTGAAGTTAAAAGAAGCAAAGCAGTACCTGCAGGATTATTACTTTATTAAGGAAAACGCGACCGCTTACGAAGAAACAGATCTTATGACAGCAGTCCGTTATCTGGTAGAGGTCAGCGGGCAGCTGGGACTGCCGCTGGTGATCCTGGTGGGACTTGGAACCAGTTATGGCGGCCATACCCAGACAGGACCGCTGGAACAGCAGCTTACTCAGGTTTGCGGGCGTCTGGGGACAGCTGTGGTTGTGGCTGCAGGAAATGAAACAGGCCGCGGCCATCATTATTATGGAGGCGGAACCGCAGAAACGGAGTATGTGGAGCTTCGGATCCCTGCCGGAGAGCGTGGAATCACCATGGAGCTCTGGGCGGATGCGCCGGAAAGCTACAGTCTTCAGATCTTGTCACCACTGGGAGAAAGCACCGGGCGGATCTATCCGCAGCTTCGGGAAACCAGCGTGTTCCGTTACCTGATGGAAGGAACTATCCTTTATGTGGAGGATGAGCTGATCGAGCGGGATTCCGGCAGCAGTGTGGTTCGGGTCCGGATGGAAAAGCCGACGCCGGGAATCTGGACGCTAGCGGTTTACGGGGAACAGACAGTCGGGCAGGGATTTCATATCTGGCTGCCGATCGAAGGCTTCTGTGAAGAGGAGACTGTGTTTTTAAGGCCGGATCCGGAGGTGACAATTACCATGCCATCCACTGCGGACGGACCTGTTACATTCGGAGCTTATGATCACAGGCGGAAGAGTCTGTATCTTCATTCCGGTCGTGGTTATACAAGAAATGGAAGAGTGAAGCCGGATCTTATAGCACCGGGGGTTATGATATCTGGCGTTTATCCGGACGGGCAGTTCGGAACCATGACCGGAACCAGTGCCGCCGCGGCCATTGGGGCGGGAGCTGCCGCTCTTCTTCTGGAATGGGGAATTGTCCGGGGAAATGAACCGGGAATGCGGACATGGGAGGTCAAAAGTCTGATGATCCGCGGAGCAAGAAGAAATGAAAAAGCGTCCTATCCCAACCTGTTTACGGGGTATGGTGCACTGGATGTTTTTCACATATTTGAAACCGTAACTTTCTGATTTCGTGGAAAATTTCTGCGAAGCAGACATGAAGCAGTTCAGAACGGGAATCTGGCTGAAGTGCAGACGATAAGGAGAATGTTTATGGGAAATGAAAAGTTCGTACCGGTAATTGAGGGTCATTTAAGAAAACATATGGTGCTGCTGCCGGAGGTGATCGAAGAAGCCAGTGGAATCCGTATCTTCGGAAAGCTGATCAAGTCGCTGGTGTTTACCACGGATATTGCGATTATCCGAAACTGCAATGCCAACGCGGTTATGGCAGTTTATCCGTTTACACCTCAGCCGATCATCACCCATGCGCTGATCACGGCGTCAGATCTTCCGGTCCTGTGTGGAGTCGGCGGCGGAACCACAACGGGAAAACGGGTGACAAATCTGGCAGAGGATGCTGAGTTCCAGGGGGCACATGGCGTGGTAGTCAATGCGCCGACGCCGAATGAAACGCTGGAATATATGAGAAAGAAGGTCGAGGTACCGATCGTCATTACTGTAGTTTCCGAGAAGACTGATATTGGAAAGCGTCTGGAGAGCGGTGCATCGATCCTGAATGTATCCGGAGCTGACAAGACTCCGGAGATTGTAGCCAGAATCCGCCGGGAGTTTCCGGAGGTTCCGATCATTGCCACCGGAGGAAACAACGAGGACAGCATCCTGCGTACCATTGATGCCGGAGCCAATGCCATCACGTATACGCCGCCCACCAACGGAGAGATTTTTAAAGAAATGATGAATAAGTACAGGCAGGAGAAATACATTATCTAGAAGAAGCTAATCCTGCAACAGTCCGTACAGTACGGACAGAGCAGCTCCCATAAAGAGAAAGAAATCCGCGATATTGAAAATGATATGGCGGATTTTTTTTATGCGGCAGTTTGGAAAACGGATATAATCTACCACATAACCGCGGTTCAGCCGGTCATAAAGATTGGAGGCTGCACCGCCCAGCAGGAACGAAGCGCCCAGCTTTCCCATAAGTCTGGTGAATATGCCGCCCTTTTTTCCGCCCCTGGTGAAAAACAGCCAGGCGGCCCAGATGGTCAGCGGGATCATGACCAGAACGGAGATGAGCTGCACCAGCCAGGGCTTATCGTCGTTCTTGTTTAATGAGAAGCCGTAATTATGATGCTTTTCCAGGCAGATCCCATGCTTTAACGAGGCCGGAAACTCCGAGCCCGGCTTTTTTTCAATCCTGTTTTTAAAGGCTTCATCGATACAGAAGATCAGCGCCGCAAGAAATAGATAAATCATAAATTGCCCTTTCTGATAAAAAGGGCAGCTGTCCCAGACAGCCGCCGGGAAATGAAATTACAGGGTTTCGGCCAGCTCCTTAATATAGGCTGTGACCGGCTCGCGCAGGTCTTCGCGTTTCAGTGCAAAATCCAGGGTTGCCTGGATAAAACCGAATTTATCGCCCACATCATAGCGGTGTCCCTCGAAGTCATAGGCGTAGACAGCCTGCGTATACATGAGACGCTTGATGGCATCTGTCAGCTGGATCTCGCCTCCGGCTCCGGTGCCCTGGGTCTCCAGATAATCGAAGATTTCCGGCTTCAGCACATAGCGGCCAAGAACAGCCAGATTGCTGGGAGCATCCTTCAAATCCGGCTTTTCTACCATATCGTAAAGCTTCCGCAGTCTTGGATCATCGGTGAGCTGATGGACGGAGGGGGCAACGATTCCATATTTATGAACCTGGCTTTCAGCCACCTGCTGAACGCCGACAATGGATGCTCCGATCTTATTATAAGCGTTGATGAGCTGCCTCAAAGCCGGTTCGCCCCCTTCATTGATGACCACATCATCACCCAGAAGAACGGCGAAGGGATCGTTTCCGATAAAGGATTTGGCGCAGAGAATGGCATGTCCCAGTCCCTTTGGCTCCTTCTGGCGTACATAGTAGATGTTAGCCAGGTTGGCAATCCGGTCGATCATCTCGGCTTCGGCCTGCTTGTTGGATTCCAGAAGCCTTGCTTCCAGTTCGTAGTTTTTATCAAAATGGTTTTCCATGCAGTGCTTGTTGGAGTTTGTGATGATCAGGATCTCCTCAATGCCGCTCTGGACAGCCTCTTCCACAATATACTGAACGGTGGGGATATCAACAATGGGCAGCATTTCCTTCGGGATTGCTTTTGTGGCGGGAAGAAACCGCGTACCGAGACCGGCGGCAGGGATTACCGCTTTTTTCACGGGCTTTTTCTGCATATCAGAACCTCCTTTATATCAGAACTGTTTCTGCATCCATCATAGCAGTGAGGGAGGAAAAAGTAAAGGCAAAGTAAGAGGGAAGGCCAGGCTCCGGCGAAAAAGATTCGGGTTCATAACCAGGCTTTGGCGAAAAAGATTCGGGCATTGCAAATCATCCGGCGTTGTGCTATATTATTTAATAAGTATGTAAACTTCTACAGATAAAAGAACGGATAGCAGGAGGTTGTTATGAAAGGAATTATTCTTGCAGGAGGAAGCGGAACCCGACTTTATCCTCTGACCAAGGTAACATCGAAGCAGTTACTTCCGATTTATGATAAACCGATGATCTATTATCCCCTCTCGGTGCTGATGAACGCCGGGATCCGGGAGATTCTGATCATCTCCACGCCGGATGATACTCCCCGGTTTGAAGCGCTTCTGGGAGACGGACATCAGTTCGGAATCGAGCTTTCCTATGCGGTTCAGCCCAGCCCCGACGGACTGGCACAGGCGTTCATTATCGGAGAGGATTTTATCGGAGATGATTCCGTTGCCATGGTGCTCGGCGATAATATCTTCCACGGTCACGGACTGGCAAAGCGCTTAAAGAAGGCTGCGGCCAAGGAAACCGGAGCAACAGTATTCGGCTACTATGTAGATGATCCGGAGCGGTTTGGTATCGTGGAATTTGATGAGGAGGGAAAGGCAATCTCCCTGGAGGAAAAGCCGGCCCATCCCAAGTCAAACTACTGTGTGACCGGACTGTATTTCTATGATAACCGTGTGGTAGAGTATGCAAAGAACTTAAAGCCCTCTGCCCGCGGCGAGCTGGAGATCACTGATCTGAATAAGATCTATCTGGAGAATGGAGAACTGGAAGTAACGCTTCTTGGACAGGGCTTTACCTGGCTGGATACAGGAACGCATGAGTCTCTGGTTGATGCGACCAATTTCGTAAAAACTGTAGAGACCCATCAGCACCGGAAGATCGCCTGCCTGGAGGAGATTGCATATCTTCATGGCTGGATCAGCAGGGAAGAGCTGACGGAAGCGTATGAGCTTCTGAAGAAGAACCAGTACGGAGCATATCTGAAGGATGTTCTGGACGGTAAATATATTGATAAGAAGTTTGATTAACCCAGATGAAAATCTGATGGAATAATAAAGTGAGGAAAATAAGAATATGAAAATTCTGGTAACTGGAGGCGCCGGTTTTATCGGTGGAAACTTTGTTCATTACATGGTAAACAAGTATCCGGAGGATATGATCGTCAACCTGGATCTTTTAACGTATGCGGGAAATCTGGAGACCTTAAAGCCGGTGGAAAACAAGCCCAACTACAAGTTTGTCCACGGTGATATCGCAGATCGTCCGTTTATTATGGATCTGTTCGAGAAAGAGCAGTTCGATGTGGTTGTAAACTTTGCAGCGGAGAGCCATGTAGACCGTTCTATCACAAATCCCGGGATCTTTGTACAGACCAACGTGCTGGGGACTCAGACCCTGCTGGATGCATCCAGACAGTTTGGTGTAAAGCGTTATCATCAGGTATCTACCGATGAGGTATACGGAGATCTTCCTCTGGACCGCCCGGATCTGTTCTTTACGGAGACAACTCCGATCCATACATCCAGCCCTTACTCTGCAAGTAAGGCCAGTGCGGATCTGTTTGTTCTTGCATATTACAGAACCTTCGGTCTGCCGGTTACGGTATCCCGCTGCTCCAACAACTACGGACCGTATCATTTCCCGGAGAAGCTGATCCCTCTGATGATCAGCCGTGCCCTGGCAGATGAAAGCCTGCCGGTATACGGAAAGGGCGAGAATGTCCGTGACTGGCTCCATGTTTCCGACCACTGCTCCGCGATCGATCTGATCATCCGGAAGGGTACGGTGGGCGAGATCTACAATATCGGCGGCCACAACGAGAGAACCAACCTGGAGGTTGTAAAGACGATCTTAAAGGCACTGGACAAGCCGGAAAGCCTGATCCAGTATGTAACTGACCGTCCCGGCCATGACCGCCGCTATGCCATCGACCCGACGAAGATCGAGACAGAGCTTGGATGGAAGCCGCAGTATAACTTTGATACCGGAATCGCTATGACAATCCAGTGGTATCTGGACAATCAGGATTGGTGGAAGCATATTTTGAGCGGTGAGTACAGCAATTACTTTGAAAAAATGTACGGAAACCGTCTCCATGACTAAATAAGACAGAGGAATTGTTTATGAAGGTATTGGTAACAGGCGCCAAGGGTCAGCTGGGCCATGATATCATGGATGAACTGGCAAAGAGAAATATCGAAGGCATCGGCGTTGATGTGGAAGAGATGGACATCACCGATGCGGAAACAGTCCGCCGGGTGATCACAGAGTCCAAAGCGGATGCGGTGATCCACTGTGCAGCGTTTACAAACGTGGACGGAGCGGAAGAAAAAAAGGAACTCTGCATGAAGATCAACGGCGGAGGAACCGAGAATATCGCGAAAGTCTGCGGCGAGCTTGGAATCAAGATGATGTATATCAGCACGGACTATGTGTTTGACGGTCAGGGAACAAGACCCTGGGAGCCGGATGATGAGCGTCACCCTCTGAACGCCTACGGGGAAGCAAAGTATGCAGGTGAGCTGGCAATTGAGAAGTATGTGGAGAAGTTCTTTACAGTCCGTATCGCCTGGGTATTTGGCGTTAACGGAAAGAACTTTATCAAGACCATGCTTCGGATCGGTGAGCAGAACGGTGCAGTCAGCGTCGTTGATGATCAGGTTGGATCTCCGACCTACACCTATGATCTGTCCAGACTGCTGGTGGATATGATTCAGACTGACAAGTATGGCCGGTATCATGCGACCAATGAGGGCCTTTGCAGCTGGTATGAGTTCGCCTGCGAGATTTTTAAGCAGGCGGGTATGGATGTAAAGGTAACGCCGGTTGACAGCGAGACTTATGCCGGAATGTTTCCTGCTGCCGCAAAGCGGCCGAAGAACAGCCGGATGTCCAAGGACAAGCTGGAAGCCAACGGTTTTGTGCGTCTGCCTGCATGGCAGGATGCTCTTTCCCGTTATTTGGTGATTCTGGGAAAAAAAGCGGAGTAATATCAGCTTTCTGGGAAACCATTTTGTGACGCGGAGAATACAATTATGTAATGTAAGGAGAAGGACCGCCGCAGATCCATGCGCTGCGGTCCTTTTATGGAGAAAATCATGGGAAAATATTTTGGAACAGACGGTTTCCGCGGAGAAGCCAACAAGGTGCTGACGGTTGAGCATGCTTACCGGGTGGGACGGTTCCTGGGTTGGTATTATGGAGAGCAGGGACAGAAACAGGCGCGGATCGTCATTGGAAAGGATACGAGACGCAGCGGTTATATGTTTGAGAATGCCCTTACCGCAGGCTTGACGGCGTCCGGTGCGGATGTGTACCTGCTGCATGTGACAACGACCCCCAGTGTGTCTTATGTGGCACGGACGGAGGGCTTTGACTGCGGAATCATGATTTCTGCCAGCCATAATCCGTTTTATGATAACGGAATCAAGGTCTTAAACGGAAAAGGTGAGAAGCTGGATGATTCAGTGACGGAGAAGATCGAGGCCTATCTGGATGGTGAGAGTGGAGAGATCCCTTTTGCAGTCGGTGAAAAGATCGGAAAAGTGTTTGATCATACACAGGGAAGAAACCGCTATGTGGCTTATCTGATCTCTTTGGCAAAACGCTCCTTCAGGCATATGCGGGTGGGACTGGACTGCTCCAACGGCAGTGCCTTTTCCATTGCAAAGAATGTGTTTGATACCCTGGGGGCAGAGACCTATGTGATCAACCATGAGCCCGATGGAACCAACATCAATACGAACTGCGGCTCCACTCATATTGAGGTGCTTCAGAAATATGTGAAAGAAAACAGGCTGGATGTGGGCTTTGCCTATGATGGAGATGCGGACCGCTGTATCGCAGTGGATGAAAACGGAAACGTGGTAAACGGTGATCTGATCCTCTATGTCTGTGGCCGGTATCTGAATGAACAGGGCGAGCTTGACAATCATACCGTGGTGACAACGATCATGTCCAACATCGGGCTGTACAAGGCGTTTGATGAGGCTGGAATTGTCTATGAAAAAACCGGTGTCGGCGATCGGTTCGTCTATGAAAATATGTCGGCAAATGGTCATTGCCTCGGTGGAGAGCAGTCCGGCCATATTATTTTCAGCAAATATGCGTCTACCGGCGACGGAATCCTGACCTCCTTAAAGCTGATGGAGGTCATGCTGGAAAAGAAGGAATCCCTCGGAAAGCTGACAGCTCCGGTGGATATCTATCCCCAGCTGTTGAAAAATATCCGGGTAAAGAGCAAACCGGAAGCAAGAGCCGATCAGGATGTGCAGGCAGCTGTGGAGCGTGTATCAAAAGCCCTTGGGGCCGACGGACGGATCCTGGTACGGGAGAGCGGTACTGAGCCGGTGATCCGTGTCATGGTGGAAGCGAGAACCGATGAACTCTGCGAGCAGTATGTAAATGAGGTACTTGCTGTGATCCGGGAAAAAGGACATGAAGTCAGATAAACAAACGGAAAAATATCGGATGTTAAGCTGGGTATTTCTGGTATTATCCCTGCTGTTTATGGGCATGATCTTCTGGTTTTCCAGCCGCGATGCCGGGCAGTCGGGAGCCATGAGCCTGCCGCTGGCACAGCTTTTTCATCTTCCGGAGTGGCTGGTGCGGAAAGGTGCGCACATGACGGAGTATGCAGTCCTGGGAGTACTTTACAGCGGTACCTGTGCCTGCCGCTTTGGCGTGCCATACAGGAATTGCATCCAGAAAGAGGCGGCTGACATGAACCGAGCCGGAGAGAAGTCCGATAAAAAAGCGGAAGTCTGGACAGACCGGAAGATTCTGCTGGCAGCCTGGAGCATGGCAGTCTGCTATGCGGCTACGGATGAGCTTCATCAGTGGTTTGTGCCGGGGCGTTCCTGTGAGGTTTTGGACGTCTGCGTGGATGGAGCCGGAGCGCTGATCGGGTGTCTGGCGGCAGCAGGAATCTGGAAGCTGATTCGGAAACATGAGAATGAATAGGAGAACACAGATGAAAGCCTGGGAAGAAAACATCAGACGGGTTGAGCCTTATGTACCCGGCGAGCAGCCGAAAAAGGCAAAAATGATCAAACTGAATACCAATGAAAACCCTTATGCACCGGCTCCCGGTGTCACGGCGGCGGCCCATGGGTTTGACACGGACTGCCTGCGGCTCTATCCGGACCCGACCGCGGCAACGCTGGTGGAGGCACTGGCGGAGCGCTATGGACTTTCGCCTGATCAGGTTTTTGTGGGCGTTGGCTCAGATGATGTGCTGGCCATGGCATTTTTGACCTTTTTCAATTCGAAAAAGCCGATCCTGTTTCCGGACATCAGTTATTCGTTTTACAGTGTATGGGCGGATCTGTATCGGATTCCGTATGAGCGCCCGGCGCTGGACGAAAGCTTTCGAATCCGGAAGGAGGATTATTATAAGGAAAATGGCGGTGTGATCTTTCCGAATCCCAATGCACCGACCTCTCTTTTCCTGGGACTGGATGAGGTGGAGGATATTATCGCCCACAACCAGGATGTAATTGTGATCGTAGACGAGGCCTATATTGATTTCGGAGGTCAGTCGGCGCTTCCGCTGCTGGAGAAGTATGAAAATCTTCTGGTGGTTCAGACCTTTTCCAAATCCCGTTCCATGGCAGGCATGCGGATCGGTTATGCTATGGGAAGCAGAACGCTGATCAAGGCGCTGAACGATGTGAAATATTCGTTTAATTCCTATACCATGAGCCAGACGGCACTGCGCCTTGGTGTGGAAGCAGTAAAGGACGAGGCTTATTTCCAGGAGACTATCAGAAGGATCAAGGCCACCAGGGAACGGACGAAGGAGCGGCTCACTGCTCTGGGCTTTACCTATCCGGAGCCAAGCGCCAACTTTATTTTTGCTACAAAACAGGGGATGGACGCCGGGAGACTATTTGAGGCTCTGAAGGAACAGAATATCTATGTCCGGTACTTCCATGCGCCCAGAATCGACCAGTATCTGCGTATCACCATCGGAACGGATGAGCAGATGGATGAATTTTTTGAATTTCTGGAAAAATATGTGCAATTATTTTAAATGTTGACAAATCAGAAACGCCCTGCTATTCTAAAAAAAGAACGAGGGCGTTTCTTTTTATGGGGAGGCGTCCCTTTTGCGTTTTTGGCAAAAAACTCGGTCTAAAAGAAGGAGTAAACGCATATGAGTGAAAACAGATATACCAAGGAAGACATTATCCGTCATGCACAGGAGGAGGACGTGGAATTTGTCCGGCTCCAGTTTCCGGATATTTTTGGTGTGTTAAAGAACATGGCCATTACCGTCAGCCAGTTAGAACGGGCCCTGAACAATGAGTGCAGCTTTGACGGCGTTTCAGTCAGCCGTTACGGAGAGCTGGCTCGGACGGATCTGTACCTGCGGCCGGATCTGGATACGTTTGAGATTTTTCCCTGGAGACCTCAGCAGGGGAAGGTAGCCCGTCTGATCTGCGATGTCTACAACGCGGACGGGACGCCTTATGCAGCTGATACGAGAAGGATCCTGAAGCAGGTTATGGAAAAAGCAAGGAACCTGGGGTATGTGTTCAAGGTTGAGCCGGAGTGTGAGTTCTTTTTGTTCCATATTGATGACGGCGGAATGCCGACGACTGTGACGCATGAGCATGCGGGCTATTTCGATGTGGGGCCGGTGGATTTCGCAGAGAATGTGCGGAGGGATATTATCCTGAATCTGGAGGAGATGGGCTTTGAAGTAAAATCTTCCTTTCATGAGAAAGCACCCGGTCAGCATGAGGTGGATTTCAAGTACAGTGATGCCCTGACAACGGCCGATAATCTTCTGACCTTTAAGATGACGGTGAAATCTATCGCCAAGCGTCACGGACTTCATGCCACATTTATGCCGAAACCGAAATCAGATGTGGACGGGTCCGGGATGCATATCAACATGTCTCTCTGGGATCAGAATGGAAGAAACGTTTTTTATGATGAGACAAAGCAGTATAAGATCAGCAAGGAGGCAAGGTATTTTATTGCCGGGATCTTAAAGCATATTGGTGCGATCACAGCGCTGACCAATCCGCTTGTCAATTCCTATAAGCGTCTGGTTCCCGGTTTTGAAGCACCGGTTTATGCGACCTGGTCGGCGGAGACACCCCTGGCGCTTCTCCGGATCCCTTCTGTTCAGGACACTCATGCGAAGATCGAGCTTCGTTCCCCGGACCCTACGGCGAATCCCTATCTGGCCTTTGCTGCCTGCCTGGCAGCCGGCCTTCAGGGAATGGAAGAAAGGATGGAGCTTGGCCCAAGCGTAGATGTGAATGTATCCGCATGGACGGACGAACGCAGACGGACGCTGGAGGTTGAGCGGCTTCCGAGAAATATGTGTGAGGCGATAAATGCTCTGGAAGCAGATCCTTTTATCTGCGAGATGATGGGGAAGGAGGTCACGGCTCAGTACATCAGGGAGAAGCGGAAGGAGTGGAATACGTACCGCAAGCAGGTGACGGAATGGGAGATTCAGAAATATCTCAATCGGTATTGATACCAATGACCCATTGTACAGCTTGGAGGTGACAGCGTGGCAAACATCATTGTGGTTTTTCCGAAACAGGAGGATGCGAAGGCAATTCGGAATCTTCTGGTGCGGAATGGTTTCCAGGTCATAGCTGTCTGTACCACCGGCGCCCAGGCATTAACCAGTATGGAGGAGCTGAACGACGGCATTGTGGTCTGCGGTTATCGGTACGCGGATATGCGTTATGCAGAGCTTAACGGGTATCTCCCGGAGGGCTTTCAGATGCTTCTGGTAGCTTCCCAGCAGTACTGGGGAGAATGTACGGCAGATAATCTGGTCTGTGTCAGCATGCCGTTAAAGCTTCATGATCTGATCGACACCCTGAGCATGCTTGAGGAAGCGCAGAACCGGCGGCGCCGAAAACTGCGGAACCAGGTAAAAAAACGGGGAAGCGAAGATCAGGCCATAATCGAGGAGGCCAAGAGGATCCTCATGGAACGAAACAATATGACTGAGGCAGAAGCTCACCGTTATATCCAGAAGACCAGCATGGACAGTGCGACCAACATGGTAGAAACAGCGCAGATGGTTATTCATATCATGAAGCAGTAGCCTGGAACAGGGATCGTGATAGGAAATCCGGAGGGTAACGGACAGAAAGGTGGTATGGATTGCAGTTTACAAAAATGCAGGCACTGGGAAATGACTATGTATATGTAAACTGTTTTGAGGAAACCATACGGGAGCCGGAACGGCTTGCAAGAGCAGTGAGCGACCGGCATTACGGCATCGGCAGTGACGGACTGATTCTGATCGGACCGTCAGACTGTGCAGACTGCCGTATGGAAATCTACAATGGGGACGGATCCAGAGGTGCCATGTGCGGCAACGGGATCCGGTGCGTGGCAAAATATGTGTATGAAACGGGGATAAAAAGAAAAACCTGTCTGTCGGTGGAAACAGACAGCGGGATCCGGACAGTATACTGCCTGGTAAAGGGAGAAAAGGTGGAGAATGTCCGGGTACAGATGGGGATCCCGTCGGTGGGAAGGGAGGAAGAGCTGGAACTGCCGGGTGGGACTGTGCGGTTTGTGACGGTACAGATCGGAAATCCCCATGCAGTATTGTTTATGGAAGAAAATCTGCACCATCATCATATAGAAGAAACAGCTTTTACAAAACAGAAGCTGGCGGGTGCATTGCCGGGAAGCACAGAGACAGACCGCTATATCCGGGAGACAGGATACCGGCTGGAGCATCATGGACGGTTTCCGGGAGGAACCAACGTGGAGTTTGTCTGGCTTACAGAGAATGGCGGCCTGAATATGCGGGTCTGGGAACGGGGCTCCGGAGAAACCCTTGCCTGCGGGACCGGCGCCTGCGCAGCGGCAGCAGCGGTCATGACACTGGGAAGAAGCCGGCGTCAGGTAACGGTACGGCTGCCCGGCGGCACGCTGGAGGTCTGGTGGCCGAAACGGAACGCTTCCATGTATCTGACGGGGACAGCAAAAACCGTTTTTTCGGGAGAATTTCAGCCGGAGGACTTGACTTTTTATAAGGAACCCGGCTAAGATAAAAACAGTGTGCGGATGGACTGCACAGCAAACGGAGGAGAGAGACATGTTTAAGGTAAATGAGAATTATTTGAAACTGCCGGGAAGCTATCTGTTTTCCACAGTAGCAAGAAAACAGAGAGAGTACTGTGCGGCCCACCCCGATAAAGAAGTGATCCGCCTCAGCATCGGTGATGTGACTCAGCCTCTGGCACCAGTGATCATTGACGCGCTTCATAAGGCAGTTGATGAAATGGGCGCAGCTGAAACATTCCATGGCTATGCACCGGATCTTGGCTATGAGTTTCTGAGAAATGCCATTGCCGAGGGCGATTATAAGGCAAGAGGCTGTGATATTGCAGCAGATGAGATCTTTGTCAGTGACGGAGCAAAGGGGGATTCCAGCAATATTCAGGAAATCTTCAGCGCCGACAGCAAGATCGCAGTCTGCGATCCGGTTTACCCGGTTTATGTGGACAGCAACGTAATGGCCGGCCGGACCGGAACGTATGATCCGGCAACGGGAATCTGGAGCAATGTGATCTATATGCCCTGTACCGCAGAAAATGGTTTTTCACCGGAGCTCCCCGGAGAAACACCGGATGTGATCTATCTGTGTTTCCCCAATAACCCCACCGGTGCGACCATCACGAAGGATCAGCTTCAGGTATGGGTGGATTATGCCAATAAGGTGGGGGCTGTGATCATCTATGATGCAGCCTACGAAGCATATATTTCCGAGGAGAATGTACCTCATACCATCTATGAATGCGAAGGAGCAAGAACCTGTGCCATTGAGCTTAAGAGCTTTTCCAAGAATGCCGGCTTTACCGGAGTCCGTCTGGGCTACACCGTAATCCCGAAGGAGCTGAAGAGCGGAGAAACTCAGCTTCATGCGCTCTGGGCGAGACGTCACGGGACAAAGTACAACGGTGCACCCTACATCGTACAGCGTGCAGGTGAGGCTGTTTACTCTGAGGAAGGCAGGAAGCAGCTGAAGGAACAGGTTGCTTATTACATGAACAATGCAAGGGTGATTTATGAAGGGCTGAAGAGCGCAGGCTACAGCGTTTCCGGTGGTGTAAATGCGCCTTATATCTGGTTAAAGACTCCCGGAGCCATGACTTCGTGGGAATTTTTTGACTATCTGCTGGAAAATGCAAATGTGGTTGGAACTCCTGGCTCCGGCTTCGGTCCCAGCGGTGAAGGCTACTTCCGGCTGACGGCATTCGGTACTTACGAAAACACGGTACGGGCTATCGACCGGATCAAAGCTCTGTAAACTGCAACGATTCAGAGTCGAATCGAGCGGGATGTGAATCGTTGTGTCAATATTAAACAAAAAACAGGCTGTATCAGGCTCTTTTGACGAGTTTGATATAGCCTTTTTTGTTAGTTCTGTGAAAAGTGACAGAAAATCTCCTGGAATTATCTGATATTAGTGGAGAAAACTGCCAAAGAAAGGGGGGATTGGCAGAGTTGTGAAACAGGAAAGCTCCATGAAATTCCATTTCACGACGGTAGTGAAAACACCTAAAAAAATCAGCAATATTTGGTAATAAAGTACGAAAGCCCAGAAAAAAGCATAAAAATATTAAAATAAATTTCACGGGCAAGGGATTTTGCTTTCATATCTCATTGACAAAGCTGTGCAATTATCCTATAATCGTTATTAGAAATTTAATGAAATTGTTCAATAGGGCGAAAGGAGACGCCGTCTGGCTGGGGGAGCTTATGGGTCAGGAACTTGTCATTGATACAATTAAAGACAATTATCAGCAGATGTTTTCTGCTGAAAAAAAAGTGGCAGATTATATCCTGGCACATCCGGAAAAAACCGTGTCGGCCAATGTGTCGGAGCTGGCTGAGCTTTCGGGAGTCAGCGATGCGACGGTGATTCGTATGTGCAAGCATCTTGGCTACCAGGGGTTCTACCAGATGAAGATAAATCTGGCGAGAGATCTGGGGCAGCATCAGCTTGTGGGCTATCGCGGCGAGGATAATCCTGATACAGCGAAGGCGATCCTTCAGGGAATTGCGAGAAATCTTCTTTCAACGGCAGATAAGCTGGATATGAATGTGGTTCTGACCTGTGCAAAGCTGCTGCGGGAGAGCGATATGGTTCATGCAGTGGCAGTCGGAAACACGAGTCCTGTTGCTATTGACCTGGGTTTCCGTCTCGGAAGACTGGGAATCCGGACCAGCAGTGCCTTTGTGCCGGAATATTTTCTGAGTAATATCAGCCTCGGAACGAAGCGGGATGTGATCGTGGCGATCTCCCATTCCGGAAGCTCCAGACAGGTGATCCAGGCACTGGAGCTGGGAAAGGACAAGGGTATGAAGTGCATTGCGATTACAGGCGTATCCAGGAGCCCGGTTTCTCAGATCGCAGATTATACCCTGAGCATTCCGATAGCGGATCCGCTTTACAGTGAATTCGGAGCGATCTCTCATGTCTATGCCATGGCAGTGATCGATGCACTGCTTTATTTTGTGGCAAATGCAGAGCGGGGAAATACCGATTCCGACCGTCTGGAGATGCTGCTTGCAGAATATAAATTATAGCTGCTCTGAACCGACGAAACGCAGGCCGCTTCGGAGACAGCTCGGAACCATATAAAATATAAGGAAAAGGTGAAAAAATGGCATATCAGGATAAGTATGAAACCTATCTCAACGAGATTCCGGCGGATATTGCATACTGCAGAGAGACCGGACGTCGTCATGTATTTGGCTACACCAGTAATTATGATGTGGTGCTGAAGTGGGATGTAAATGTTTATAATGAGATCCTGAAGGAGTTTTTAAAGGAGGAACCGAAGGCACAGCCCGGTGACACCATTGACAATATGGAGGATTTCGCCCGGATCAGCAGCTACTGCCTGATGAAGGGGATTGGTGCCAATTTTGATATCACTAGTGTAGAGGTATGCGAGTATCTCAAGAGCCATTTCGCATCGGAGCCGGCTCTTGGCGGAACCTGTGCACAGGGCGCTGCGGCTCTTGCCGCATTGGGATTTCCCATGGTGGTGCAGCTTACAGACAAATGCAAAGAAGTCTGTGAGATGATGAATGTGGCTGACATGCAGGTAGTAAAGGGCGATAAGCTGGTTCCCATTATGGAAGGTGCTTCGCAGGAGGCTCCGGTTTATCACATGATCCTGCAGTTTACAAAGGATGATAAGATTGTGATCGGCGGAGAGGAATATCCGATTCCGGTTTCCAATCGTCTGATCCTGTTTTACGATAAGATCCATAAGATCACACCGATCGATCAGTGCTTCTTTGATTACTGGAACACTCATACTGACAAGATTGCCTCCTATCTGGCATCTGGCTTTGATGCTGTGATCGATACAAAGATCATGGAGGAGCGTCTGGATCAGCTGTGTGCACATTTTGAAACCATGCGGAGGGCAAACCCGGATTTTATTTTCTATCTGGAGGGCGCTTACTACATGAATCCCGAGGTCAAGGAAATGCTCTTCAAACGTCTGGCTCCTTATGCCAATATCATCGGAACCAATGAAGAGGAGCTGGTGGCCCAGAATGAGAAATACGGCGTAATGACCGATGTTTCCAGTCTGGATTCCGTGATCGAGGGTCTGGATTCCATGATGGAGCGTTACGGAATAAAGGGCGTGGTTCTCCATACGAAGGATTACTCCATGTACTACGGAGAGGAATTAAAGAATACCGATATCGAAAAGGGCCTGACTATGGGAAATCTGATGTCCGGCACAAGAGCGCGGATCGGAAAATATGGAACTCAGGAGGAATGCCGGGAAAGTCTGTCGCTGTCCTTAAGTCCTACCGGGCTTGCATTCCATGACAGACTGGAGCAGCTGCCTTTAAAGAAGCAGGCTGTTTTAGTACCGTCCAGATATCTGGAGCATCCCAAGTATACGATTGGACTCGGAGATACCTTCGTATCGGGTGTTCATACCTGTTTTAAATAAGAAAGAAAAAAGGAAGCGAGGAGACAGTCATGGCTTATCTGATGGGAATTGATCTTGGAACCTCAAGCCTGAAGACCATCATCATTGATGAAAACGGAACGGTGATGGCACAGAGCGCCAGAGCATATCAGTTTGCTTCTCCCCATGGCGGTTATGCAGAGCATGATCCCGGAGAATGGTGGCAGGCATGCTGTGAGACCGTCAGGGATACCCTGGCGGCGCTTGGAAAACCGGCATCCGAAGTAAAGGGTGTCAGCTTTTCGGGACAGATGCACGGAGCCGTGCTTTTGGACAAGGATTACCGGGTGATCCGTCCGGCCATTCTGCACTGTGATGCACGTTCGGCGGCCCAGGTGGAACAGATCAAGGACGCCCTTGGCATGGACAAGGTGCGGGAGCTGATCATGAACCCTGTTTATACCGGGTTTCTTCTTCCGTCGCTTATGTGGGTAAGAGACAATGAGCCGGAAAATTATGCGAGAGTAAAATATGCGTTCCTGCCGAAGGATTATCTGAAATTCCGGATGACAGGCGAGGTATCCTCCGATTATTCGGACGCCTCGGCAACGCTTGCCTATGATATCAGGAATAACTGCTGGTCGAAAGAGATCCTGGAAGCGGTAAAGGTTTCCATGGACTTTTTCCCGAAGTGCTACGGAACTGCGGAAGCAGCCGGAACGGTCTGTGAAGCGGCATCCAGAGAAACCGGACTTGCCACGACAACTGTGGTTTCAGCCGGCGGCGGTGACCAGGTGATGCAGGGAATCGGAAACGGGATCACCGAGGTCGGAGGAGCATCCTCCAACATCGGGACGAGCGGCCAGGTTTCCTTCCAGAGTGATGTGCCGATCTTGAATCCGGCATTATCCACCAACACGTTCTGCGGTTATAAGAAGGGGAGATGGATCACCATGGGTGCCATCATGAACGCGGGACTTTCCTTTAAGTGGTTTAACAGCCTTTTTGAAAAGACTGATTATAACCTGATAAATGAACAAGTTGCAAAAGTGAAACCGGGAAGCGGCGGTGTTGTTTTCCTTCCATACCTCAATGGAGAACGGACACCTCATGTCAATCCCAATCTGAGCGGAATGTTCCTTGGGGTAAACCTGAATACGGGACGTGCCGAGATGTCAAGAGCTGTGATGGAGGGCGTTGCCTTTGCGCTGAACCAGTGCATTGAAGTCTGTGGAAACCTGGGACTTCGGGCGAAAAGCATGGTAGCCTCCGGCGGAGGCGCCAGAAGTGCTCCCTGGCTGCAGATTCAGGCTGACATTTTCGGAATACCGCTTAAGGTGGCGGACACAGAGGAGCAGGCAGGGCTTGGATCTGCCATTGCAGCCGGTGTCGGCGCCGGTATCTACCGGAATATCGAGGAGGGCTGTCAGGCCGTTGTGAAATACAAGGATCTGATCGTTGAACCCGATGAAGCACGCCACAGGGCTTATGAAGAGTATTATCAGCTTTATAAGGATACTTACGAGGCCAGCAAGGACGTTTTGCAGCGAGTAACATTGATGGGGCGCAGACAGTAATGTCCGCCTGAAAAGAAAGCATAGAGGTGAGAAAAGTTGGGAGAAAACATGAAAAACAAAGACGAGTACATCTTTGAATGTGAAGGCATTTACAAAGCATTCGGTGGTACTCAGGCGTTGGCAGATGTCCAGCTCCATGTCAAGAAAGGCGAAGTTCTTGCACTGCTGGGCGAAAATGGCGCCGGTAAGTCAACTCTGATGAAAGCGGTAATCGGTCTTCATCAGCCCGACGCCGGAACAATGACCTTTGAAGGAAAGCCTTATTCCGCAAAGGGACCGGTCGATGCGATGAAAGCAGGTATCTCCATGATCCATCAGGAGTTAAACCCGGAGCCGCATCTGACCATTGCAGAGAGTATCTTCTTAAACCGTGAGGATACCAATGGCATTATCCTGAACAAGAAAAAGACAAACGAAAAGGCACAGAAGATCCTGGATCAGTTTGAATTCCCCTATCCGGCAACGACCGTTATGGGAAAGCTTTCTCTGGCACAGATGCAGATGGTGGAGATCATCAAGGCAGTTTCCTGTAATGCCAGAATGATTATCATGGATGAGCCGACCTCTTCCCTGGACAGCGAAGAAACAGAGCATCTGTTCCGCACCATCCGTGATCTGAAGTCCAAGGGTGTTGCGATCATCTATATTTCCCATCGTATGGACGAGATCTTCGAGATCTGTGACAGCGTAGCGGTATTTCGAGATGGTACATACGTAGGCGCACGTTCCATGGACGGCGTAACAAGAGATGAGCTGATCTCCATGATGGTAGGCCGTAAGGTAAACAATGTATTCCCCAAGGTAGACTGTGAGATCGGTGATGTGGTATTCAAGGCTGAGGGTCTGACCGGTAAGGGCTTTGAGGACATCAGCTTTGAGGTACATGCAGGAGAAATCCTTGGTCTGACCGGTCTGGTTGGTTCCGGACGAAGCGAGACCATGAGAGCAATTTTCGGCCTGGACAAGCTGGAGCGCGGAAAAATGTGGCTCAATGGCGAGGAAATTACGATCAAAAATCCGAGAGACGCCATCAAGAAGGGCGTATGTATGGTAAATGAGGACAGAAAGAACTACGGTCTCTGTCTGTTCCGTTCCATCCGTGAGAATATTTCCCTTCCGAACCTGCCTGAAAAGCAGAAAGGAATTCTGTTAAACCAGAAGAGAGAAAAGAAAGAATGTGAGGAGATGGCGAAGCTCCTGACGGTTAAATGCGGAAGCATTGAACATGACGCATATTCTCTTTCCGGCGGTAACCAGCAGAAGGTTGTTATTGCAAAATGGGCAATGGCAAATCCCAAGGTCCTGATCCTTGATGAGCCTACCCGAGGCGTAGATGTCGGCGCAAAGTCTGAGATCCATACGCTGATGTGCCAGTTTGCAGCCAAGGGCATGGCAATCATCATGATCTCCTCCGAGCTTCCCGAGGTTATGGGCATGAGCGACAGACTTCTCGTATATCATGAGGGCAAGTTAAATGGCGAGATCAGCCGCGAGGAAATCACTAGCGGAGCAGCAACTCAGGAAGTTATCCTTTCAAAAGAATTTGGTGGAAAGTAGGAGGAAATAAAAAATGGCTCAGAAAAAAGAAGGAAAGATTTTAGGATTGGAGCGCGAGACATGGCGTTCATTCATGGGTAAGTATGGTGTCAGTGTGATCATGGTAATCATGATCATCGCCATTGAAATCTACAACCCGAGATTCTTAAGCGGATCCAACCTGATCAACGTAATCACACAGATCTCCATCAACGGTATGATGGCATTCGGTATGTGCTTATGTATTACCATCGGCGGTATCGACCTGACAGTAGGCGCTCAGCTTGCACTGGTAGGCGTTATCATGGGTCAGACCATTACAAACCATGGCTGGCCGATCGCAGCAGGTATTCTGGTTGGTGTTGCAGTCGCTACCCTGTTCGGTTTCATCAACGGTTTCTTTATTGCAAAGTTTAACATGTTCCCCTTCGTAGTAACTCTGTCCATGCAGCTGGTTATCCGTGGTGCTGCACAGGTTATCTCCGGCGGTAAGGCAATCACCTTCGGTCAGGGCGTAAAGAACCTGTACTATGGCAAGTTCCTTGGAATCGGTTATCCGATCTGGGCACTGCTGGTTGTATTTGTTCTGATGTATATCATGTTCCACTGGACCAAGCTTGGCCGTTACATCCTGGCTGTCGGCGGAAACGCAAATGCAGCTGTTGCATCTGGTGTAAACGAAGTAAGGATCCGTATCATCGTACACACCCTTTCCGGCTTCCTGGCTGGTATCGCAGCTGTTATCATGGCAGCTAAGACCGGTTCCGGTCAGTCCAACCTCGGTGTAGGTTACGAGACTGATGCTGTAGCAGCCTCCGTTATCGGTGGTACTTCCTTCGCAGGTGGTATTGCAACCATGCCCGGTGTACTGATCGGTATCTTCATCATCGGTTTCATCTACAACGGTATCAATATGATCGGTATCAATGCAAACTGGCAGTCCATCATCCGTGGTCTGATCATCATCGGCACCGTAATGCTCGATATGATCATCAACGGAAGAACACGTAAATAAGTAAGCTGTAAGCTATAAAAATGATAAGCCCGCTTCCTGGTAGACTGATTCGCCTGGAAGCGGGCTTTATCATTTTTACAGGGTGCCACTGTCCAGCCACGATCTGTCACCGTCAGGCCATAGACCGTCTGCCGGGCAGCCGTCGCCGTCCAGTGACAGCCAGTCACGGTCCGGCTTATGTCTATGGCTAAATGGGCGTTCTGTCCATCGTGTAGGGAAAGGCAGGCCGGTATTGCCTGCCAGAGAGATGTCAGTCACCGTCAGGCCATAGACCGTCTGCCGGGCAGCCGTCGCCGTCCGGTAACAGTCTGCCGCCGTCCAGTGACAGCCTGTCACGGTCCGGCTTATGTCTATGGCTAAATGG
>NZ_JBQKGG010000019.1:0-38206 GCF_052118925.1 Candidatus Paralachnospira sp. LCP21S3_A2 | reverse complement strand
AAGGGATGAAAAACAACCTGAAAATGGCGAGAAACAGGGCAAAGCAGAAGTTAGTCGTGCAATTCTTTTTCTGAAGCATGGCAGTAGAAGTTACTAATGCAATCAACTAAAACGAAAAAAATTGATTTTGGGGTGAGAGTTTTTCTCCTTTTTTGTACCTTTATAAGTGAAGGGCTTTTTAAGCAGATTTTAAGACAAAGCAGAGAGAGGAGGTTTCAGACGATATGTACGATACCGCAAGACGGGTCGAGATTGTAAAAAGACGTGTGCGCGAAAACAGCCGCCGAAAGCAGCGGTGCGGTATCTATGGGCTGTCCGCCGTGTGCTTACTCCTGTTTGTGATACTGATACAGACAATGAACACAGCAGTCGGTCCGGGACAGATTGCCGTGCAGGGTATATTCGGTGCGATGCTTCTTCGGGAGGATGTGGGCGGCTATGTTCTGGTGGCGGTAGCGGCGTTCACGCTGGCCGTGGTGCTGACAGTCATCTGTATGCGGCTGCATGAACGTGAGAAGAAAAAAGAAAAACAAGAACAGAAGGAGGACACAGTATGAAAAAATTCCTATCCCTGCTTTTGGCCATCTGTCTGCTGATGGTTCCCGTGCAGGCATTCGCCTATGTAGGGGATATTTTACCGTCGACAGGCTCAGCGGTGGAGACGAGCAGGCGGAGCGATGGAACGCTCGTCCTGAAAAACGATTATATCCGTGCGGAGCTGCATGGGGACGGGACGCTCACGACTGCTCCGGCCGCAGCAGCGGACAGTGCCGGACAGACAGATAAACAAAAGCCATTCTGTGAATTTATTACATATAAAGGGTATGGTTATGGAAAAAGAGAGATTGTGCATCCCGCAAGTATTCGCCTGAAAAGCACGGAATTTGTGAACACGACACCGAACGGTGCTGCAAAGGCAATTAAGGCAGAGTATGCCTTAACGGTCGAAGTATCCGGAAAATCCCTTTCCGGGACAGGCACGGTCTATCATGAGCTTGTGCAGCTTAAGGAGACGGAAGCATCGGAAGGCGCCTGGGGCGTGATGACATCGGTTGATACGATCAGGATCAACAACAGGAGAGAGGACTTTATCGGCTCTTTGAGCGGAGATATGGGTGTTCAGTGGGGATACACGCTTGACGCCTTCAGCAGTATGGGTCATGGGAAGGCCACTGACGGTCCTGCCATCAAAATGAGCCGTACGATCTACAATTATGATCAGCAGGCAGAAATTTCAACAAAAAGCTCTGTTTTTACCAGTAAAGTGGAAAATCTGATGACATACCAATCATTCCCGCAGGGGAGGGACTGGTGCTATAACTATATCACCGAGGTCTATGTGGATGGATATACCTGGGCAAATCCTTTTGTGGGACTGTCCGGATATTATAAAAATAAAACCATCAAAGCCTATCTGCCGAATACGGTCAGCGTAACACCGGGCAGCAATCCGGCCAATACCTGCGTGGAGTGCAGGAATGAGATCGGTTACTGTTTCAGCGATGATGAGGTCTATTCCCATTCCGTACGGTTTCTCTGGGGCTTCCGCGATCTGGCAAAAGGCGCAGACGAAGTTCCTTCTGAACCGGACAAGGTGGATATTTCCATGAATGCCCAGCGTCTCGCGGCCTTTGCCGTCGGGGAGGGCATAACAGTGGAATACATTGCCGATGATGCGGCACTGAATGAACTGAAGCAGCAGTACGGAACCCCCATTGCCATCATCAGCGGCGAGTATGAGAGTAAAAACGGCATGGAATTTACGTTTACCGGAGGTGCGGCTTTGCTCTCTCCGTCCGTGACGGCAACGTGGGATACTTCCAACCGAAATAATAAACTCGTGATCAAAAAGGATGGAACGGTTGAACAGAGCGGTGTAAGCCTGAACGCACCGAGCTTCAAGTTCTATCATCCGAAAAGTGGGAAAGAAAACAATTTGAGCATCCGGCTCACAAAGGACGGCTTTCTGTTTGGAATCAAGCCGGACGATAACAGCGCTGTGATCTATGTGGACATCCCTTACGCCACAGCGAAGCTGAAACAGGCCGCCGCTGATGCAGCGGGAAATCTGGTGTTCAGCGGTGACATCGGTTTTCAGACTTTATTTAACGGTGCAGCGTTCAACCTTGAAAAGCTGGGTTATGGCCTGAATGAAAAAAATGAATTTAAGGTCAACGGCGTCCATGCCACGGGCAGCTTTAATACAGCAGATCTGCTGGCGCTGGAGCTGATGAGCGTCGAGGGCGAGGTCAATACTTTCAAGGGTGAGGAACGCTATGCATTCAGTCTGGAGCTGAACGCCTTCGATCTCTTTGAGACAGAGGCAGAGCTGGCGCTGGAGCGTGCTGCCAACGGTGGACTGATCCCGGATGAACTTTGGTTTTATGTCAAGGCCAATCCCGGTATCGTTTTAGTACCGCCGGTTCCGATTGGACAGCTTAATGGCGGCGGTGCCGGGTTCAGGGATCTGGCGGCAACGGTGAACGGCGATTATTTCGCCATCCCGCCCCTTAAGCTGCGCGGTGCGCTGACGGGAAGCTACCTCCATCTCATTGAAGGAACCGGAAATGTCGTTCTCGGACCAAGTGAAATATCCTTCAAAGCGACCGATGTGGGGATTGTGGGAGCGGGAGAAGCAACGCAGATTATTGACAGCTTCGGCTATACCCTCAAGCTCAACGGGCAGGAGCGGGCGTATAAGGGAACGAATTATGAGGGCATTTATTTTGCAGGTTCGGAGGAACTCGCATTGGCCCTGCCAAGCAAAGCACTTGATATTATCGCACTGGATTCTTCCGTTGAGCTGGGTGCGTTCGGCGGCGTGAACGATACAAAGAGCAACCTGTATCTTGGTATCGGTGCAAACGGAACGGTGATCGGAAGACTGCAGCTTCCGAAGAATTTCTTTATTCCCTGTCTTAGAGGCAAGACTTTGTCAAAAACGAATGTCGAACTTATTCTCGGCGGACAGACCGTTATCCCAATCAGGGGTGTCAGCGTTGACGAGGGCATGAAGCAGGCATTCAGGAATATTGATGTGTACCTCGGTGCGATGACGCAGACAACAAACTGGATCTATGATGTGCGTGCCTGGGCTGTCATTCCCAATATCATTGAAACCAACTTCCGAATGGGGGGAGGCTGGGATATTGAGGGCAAGCTGTTTGGTAAGCTCGACAAATGGGATTGGACGGAGCATGATGTTGAACCTGTAGTGCAGGCTGTGTCTTTGGAAGCTGCCGAAGGAGCCGAAGCTGCCGAAGCTGCCGAAGCTGCCGAAGCCGCTGTTCCGATGAGAAGTTCAAACGTAACGGAAATTGAGGTGAGTGCCGGTCCGGACGAAACACCGTATATCCTGCTGGCATTTGACAGCAGCATGACCGAGGAGCAGATCAGGAACGCTTTAAAAATTAAAAAGGACAGCCAGGACATGGATATCAACTGGCTGGGCGATGACGTTGAAGTCAATCCTGCCTATTCCATCAACGCAGATACCGACATCATAAGGAATAATGAGGATGGGAAAGAATACCGTGTGGCGATCCTGCGTTTGAATGAGGGCGGAGCCTATCAGATCGATACCGGAGATCTTGCACTTCAGAAATCGGAGAGTGCTTCCGTCCTGCCATTTGAAAAGCTGAATTTGAGCCTGAACGGCGGTCAGCTGTCCGGTAAAATCGACTATGCCGAAACCGGTACAAAGTATGTGCTCCGTACCTATTTTTCCGACAGCAAGGGGGGCGCGGATTATCTGATCGAGGAACAGGAGGTATCAGACAGTTCAGGCATTTCAGTGCCGATTCCGCAGAGCGGTGCACTGGCTCCCACGGGCGAATACTATGTAACCTCGTTCCTGATGACAGAAAAGGAAGTTGATCTCAACGGGGATGGTATTCTGGAAAAGACTCTTGTTGCCATCGACAGCCAGCAATTTGACACTCCGATCTCCTATACAAACAGCAACCAGCCGGATGCACCTCAAAATGTTTCGCTGGAGCTTGCCGGAAACGAGGTTATGACAGCGGAATGGACCGCTGTGGCGGATGTGGACGGCTATGCCGTGCGTATTTATCAGAAGCAGAGTGATGGTACTTTTAAGGATACTGGCTTCGGCTATGATCTTGACGGGAATACCACCTCGATCGACATGGCGCTGACCGTAGGAGGAGAAGAAACGGCAGAATCCCCGAACTTATCCGCAAACGAGACTTACAAGGTGAGTGTGAGCGCATACAAAACGGTTGAGGGCGGAAAGTATTATAGTGCTGAAGCGGAATCTTCAGATCAATATCTGCCCCAATATACACCGCTGGATCTGATGCTCTCTGTAAATGGTACGACCTGCACAGCAGATGAAAACGGTGTGTACCACGCTTATGTAGGCGGCAGTGACAATGTGCTGATGGTAAATAGTACGACGGAGAATGCCACATACAAAGTCACGAGAATGGATACAAAAGCTGAAATCAATGTAAATGCGGACGGTACAGGATTTGATATTCCCTCATTTGAGGGCAGTCTGATGTTCAAGATCGACGGCATTTCCGACATCCCGGGCAGTTCAGACGCAAAGGACGTGACCAGCGTATTTCTGCTGGTAAGCATGGACGAAACAGCCCCTGTGCTGACGCTCTCTGCCCCGGTATTTTACGCAGACAGTGATACAGGCGATTATGAAATTACCGGTATGTCAGACGCGGGAAGCGAGATCCTTTACGGCGATAATAAGGAATCGGTTCATGTGGGAAGCGATGGAACCTTTACCATCTCCGGTAACCTGGAGGATAACAGTGGTGTTCTTGCCCTCTTCGCACAGGACGGAGCGGGTAACCGATCTGCATCGCAGTTTGCACTGATTACGAGGCAGAACAGCACTGTCGAACACAAGGTTACTGTCACCACAGATGGTAACGGAACAGCTTCCGCAAGCCTCTCCACCGCTTCGGAGGGGATGGAGATCACCCTGAGTGCCGCGCCTGCCACGGGCTGCCGCTTTAAGGAATGGCAGGTCATCAGCGGCAATGTGACCATCATCGACAACCGGTTTACCATGCCTGACAGCAACGTAGAAATCAAGGCCATCTTTGAAAAAAACGGAGATGAAAGTAATCCGCATACCCACGTTTGGAGTGCATGGACCTCCAATGGCGATGGAACACATACCCGCATCTGTTCAGAAGACAGCAGCCATACCGAAACGGCAAGCTGCTCCGGCGGAACTGCCACCTGCACAGAAAAAGCGAAATGTAAGGACTGTGGGATGGAATACGGAGAAATAGGGAAGAGGCATGACCTTGTGCATCACAAAGCACAGCCGGCTACCGTTTCCCAGACAGGCAGCATCGAGTACTGGCAGTGCAGTAGCTGCGGCAAATATTTTGCAGACAGTGCGGCAGCCAGGGAAATTGCCTGGGCAGACATTATAACAGCCAAAGTAACAGGCAGTCAGCCGAACGCCAATTCTCCGCATACAGGAGACAGTTCCCGTATAGGATTATGGCTGTTTATGCTCTGTGCATCTGCCGGAGCAGTGGCTGTCATGATAATGATAAAACGACGCAAGGGAAAGTAAACAGACGGGAAAAGGATTAAAGAATAAATACCACCAGTCGAGAGTGATATGCCCCTGTCAAGTAGACAGGGGGCATATCAGAGGCCGGTGGTATTTTTCTAGCCATTTTCCGGAAGAGAGGAAAATAAAAAGCCTAGGGATCAGGGACAGGTGCAGAACTATGTTGATTGTTCCAGGAAGATGGGTGTGCCGGAGCAGAAGCAGCGAATCTTGCGGACGGGCTGAGAGGATGGTTCACGCCAACGAAGACCGAAATGGCTCGAAAGGTGGCAAAAGATCAAGAAAAAGAGAATGTGAGAGAGCACCGAGGGCGAAATATACAGTTTGCACAAAGGTTTGAAGAGTACAATCTGGGAGTAAAAGATACGATTACAACCAGAAAACTAATGAATAACCTGAATAAAACAGAAATAGGCAGAGAAATTGTGGAGTATATTGTAAACCATCCAGAACTCAGAATATCAATGTACTATGGCATTGATAATGAATGGGGGGGAAGAGCGCTCAGGAGAAAAGCGAGATTACACTATACGCATCTGAAACAAAAAATGTCCAAGAGACAGCAGAGGTACTTATCCATGAAATCATTCACTATCGTTACAATACAGGCGGGTCAGGATGGGCTGAATATGTTTGCTTTGCACAGGAAACGAAGCACAGAACAAGAAAAAGCAAATTGACAGGTTCCGAGTTAAGAAATATAATAAAATCAGTAGTAGAATTGTATCCTGAACTCTTCCATGGAGGAATAAAAAATGAACCCTAAAGACTTTAATGAGAGGATGAGCCGATTGCGAAAAGGCAAAAAAGTCCCTTGCAGAAATTGTGAACAGGGGAATATGGTACCTGTCGGAAATAACAAAACAACGAAGTGTTTCCGGTGCGATAAATGTGGAACAACATTAAACATCGATTAACAACCACCAGTCGAGAGGCCGGTGGTATTTTTCTAGCCATTTTCCAGAAGAAATGAAAATAAAAAGGCCAGGGATCTGGGACAGGTGCAGAACTATGTTGATTGTTCCAGGAAGAAAATGGTATAATAGCAGGAAAAGGGAGTCTTTGCGATGAAGGATAAAATCAAACGGTATGCAAGGTTATTGTGGAAGTATAAATATCTGATTTTGTGGGCAGTATTGGTTATTATGTTCGCGAAAAACAGTGGGTGGAAAGATTATCTATGGGGAGAACGAGCGTTTGCAGCAGTGGTTTTAAGTTCGATATCTGTTGGTGGAATCTGGCTGCTTGTGTTATATATCCGTTTTACCATTTCTTATTGCAAAGATATAATCGATCTGAACAAGTATCTGGATGACGCAACGTTTGAAGATCGATACAAAAGGGAAGTGGAACGGAGAAGACGAAAAGCAGAAAAGCGGATGAAATTGAAGAAAAAGATACAAATATTACGGAACCGTCTGTGAAAGCAGGAAAAAGGGAGTCTTTGCGATGAAGGATAAAATCAAACGATATGCAAGGATTTTGTGGAAGTATAGGTGGGCTGTATTTTTCGTGGTATGCTGGATTGTGCTCACAGTCGAAAGCCATGCGGATGACGTTGGATTTGGCGAAAATCTGTTTTGCAGCGGGATTTGGGCTGCCTTTTGTGCGGGTGTGCTCTGGTTTACATCTATGTATGTACGGTTTACCATTTCTTACTGCAAAGATATAATCGATCTGAACAAGTATCTGGATGACGCAACGTTTGAGAGCCGGTACCAGAGGGAAGTGGAACGGAGAAGACGAAAAGCAGAAAAGCGGATGAGATTAAAGAAGAAGATACAAATGTTACGGAACCGTCTGTGAAAGCAGGCGGTTTTTTCATAGGAAAGTGCCTCCTATAAAATACAAAAACAAAAAACCCTTGATTTTACGGGCTTTTTCGGCAATCCGCATAAAATCAAGGGCCTTGAAATCGTGGAAGCAATGGGGCTCGAACCCATTGTTTTCACTTAATAAACCGCATAAATACGTGGTTTCTTTTCAGACGTGTTGCATATCGTGTTGCATGGACTTGAAGTGGTTGTTGATTTTCTTGTTTTGTTTGGCTGCTTCCAGGTCAATAACATTCCGGTACACGGATTTCATTACACTGTCCGTTTTCCAGCCTCCGCGTGCCATGATGTACTGATCCTGGATACCGATGGCGTGCATGATCGACGCTGCATAATGGCGCAGGTCATGGAAGCGGAAGTGCGGAAGGCCGGCAAAATAGACGGCGCGGCGAAAACGCCCGGTGATCTGATCCGGGGTTGCCTTTATAATCCGCCCTTCGATTCCGGCCAGACGGTCAATCACAAAGTCCGGATAAAGGATCTCGCGGTAACTGCTGTAATTCTTCGGCTGTTTGATGGACCATTCCTTGTTGATGTCCAGCACCATGTTCCGGCGGACTGTAACAATGTTTCCGGAGATGTCGGAGGATTCCAGCGCGCAGATCTCACCGCGGCGCATAGGACCGAAGGCGGCCAGCATGACGGCAATCTCCAGTTCCTTACCCTGAATATGCAGCAGGAGCTTCTTGATATCTTCGTCATTCGGCGTATAGAGGTCTGGCTTGATCTTCGCCGGGAGCGTGGCTGAGAGCCGCATGGACGGGCAGAACATCTCGACGGTGGAAGATAACAGGCCGTAGATGTTCCGGACGCTTTTCGGGCTTAATCTGGCGCTCAGATCACCGACCCAGGACTGCACTGTGATCTGGTCAAGCTCACGGAGCCGGTAGTCGCCGATTGAGGCGAAGTATAAGCGCTGCATACGCAGGTAGCCGGCAATGGTGGTCTTTGACAGAACCGGTTCCTTGATTTGGATATACTTGCTGATGGCGTTGTAGACAGATATGTTTTCCGGTCGGGTATTTTTTCGTTCAGCGGCCCAAGCAGCAGCTTCTGCTTCACACTTTCGTTTTCCGCGGTTTGAGGGATCGTCACAGGTGAAGGATTCATAGATCCGCTTTTTCTTTGTGGTGCCGTCGGGGTTCTGTACATATTCGTAGTGTGAAAAGACCTGAACCCTCCAGCTTCCTGATGGTAATTTCTTTGCTTCTGCCATTTCTTTTCTCCTTTTTCCCGTTTTAGGGTACAAAAATAACAGCCAGCGAACAAAGGTTCCGCTTGCGTGGCTGTCCCGGAGATGATACACTATGAATCGAACGTACTAGTGAATCCTTCGGGACATTAGTCTTAGAGCCGGTCTCTGCTGGCGCAGGGGCCGGTTTTGAATTACAAATGTCAGCGTAAATATTGACATTTTTAGATTAAAAGAGTATTATTAAAGAGCACTTATAAAAAAGTTATATAAAGCTTTTGGAGTGCTGAACTTAAGAGAACACAGAACAATGAAAAGTGTTCTGAATTTGTATGGAGAAAGACTAACAATGTTTTTGGTGTGTACCAGAAAAGGTTTGTTAGTCTTTCTTTCTGTGTTACGCCCAATTTTCCATTAAATCAATATACATAACGCATCGTTTAAAGTGTGTAGCACTTTTAACAGTATCGCGATTGGGGGCAAAAAGCATTTTACATATATCTCGAACTTGAGAAATTGAAAAATGTTCTATGTTTTTTAAGAGAACTCCGGCTTTTTTGTTCAAGTCTGGTTTTGATTCTATTTCAGTTATTAAAGCGAGATAATCATGGATTTCTGGTATATTTTTTAATGTCTTTGCAACGTTTTTGGAAATAATTTTATCGACGCTGTTATGCTTCGTAACATAAATTCCAAGACGGGAATTAGGCGAAACAGATATACGGGCTTGCCGAATGTATTTAAAAACAGGAAGCAAACGAGTAGCGGCGATAGACTTAAAGCGATCTAAACACATTGCGTCTGGATCGAGATGTTTATTATCGTATAAAATGTCTTCTAAAATAACATCATCATCAAAGATCCCATATCCGAATTTACTTAGTATGTTTTCCCGATATCCAATTGCAATTGCTAAGGGTTTTCCAGATAAATCCATTTTACTTAAATCATCTAATCCAACAATAGTAGCTTCTGCATTTGAATCGGAAATACTGGAATCAACAATAGTTTTAATTATTCGCCTAGTTTCACGTATTTTCAAAGGGGAAACCCCTGGAACAATTTTGTTTAATATATCAAAAACACGGGCATAATTATCGGTTTGTATTTCAGTAATGGGAATTTCGGCGCCATTCTTTGTTGTAATGTTCCGCTTTATTTCGATAAGGTCCATTTCTCCTTTCCGGTAACTTATAAAAACAAAATGTTCGCGTATGGTTGACCTTTGTTCAGCAGAAAGACAGGACAAGAAGTCGGAGATTATCAATTGGATATTTTCATCCGAAAAAGAATAACCTAAAAAGATGATAGGTGATTCAGCGAATAAAGTTAACATTTTTGCAATGATAAGTTTTCGAGAATCCTGAAATTTTTCATAGTCTGCCTTAGTGACAATAAGAGAGGTAGCATCAGTTGCAGAACCATGGATTTTATATATTTCGGAAATATTGTAACTATCAGAATCAAAAAGTTGATGCTGATTTACAAAAACTGTAAAATCGTTGGAAAATATCTCATTCTCCAAAAACAAATCGTAGTTCGTGGTAATAACAGCAGAAATCTTTGCTTTTAGGGATCTGAACTTTTCGAGCTCATCAAGTAAACGTTGGCTACGCTGGATTTTCATTTTTTTAAAATATAAGGAAAGAAACATTTTGTAGGGAGAGATTCCTTTGTGCACCCAAGCAGGATTTTTGCTGTTGCCAATATTAAGTTTGATTTTCCTATCAAAAAAGGCAGCATTGAAATCATTCTCAATAATAGTTGCTAAAGAAGTGTTGATTTCAAAAGGGGAAAGCCCCTCACGAAGCATGGCATCTTTATGTTTTTGCAATTGGAACAGATCAGAATTATATTTCTTGAAGGACAACTCGATGAGTTCATCCCAGGTAGGGTAGTTATGAAGATATCTTTTTGAAATCCCTGATCCAATAAAAAGAACAGGGAGTTTTTTACTGGCAACTATTTTTTCAAGCACATTTTCATTCATACCATATTCTCCTTTGCATATTACGTTATCCCCCATTACCGCAGGCAACAGTCTAACCGTCTGGAGTTCCACACAGTTTATTTCATCATTTTCACAACCGCCAGCGGCTCGAAGTAGATCACGTAGTTATCAATTGTCGTATAAATTCCATATTTGCTCCGGTAATATTCCAAAGCGTCTATCAGATATTCTTCTGTCACACCCAGATGTTCCGCAATTTCATACTGGTTCTGGCACCCGAATTCATACGCTGCCACGATCCCGCGCAGGCCGATCCGGAGGTTATAGCCGTAAGCTCTGGCGCGGAGCTCCTGCTTTCGGTTGGCGGTGACGGACTGATCCAGAATGTTTCCGGTCGTGGTGTAGTAGTGACCGAGTTCTTCTGCCAGAACGCAGGACTTTTCTGCCTGAGTGGGGATGTCGTGGCGAATTGCAATGGATCCATTGCAGTATAACCCCTTTATTCGTTCACTGGAAAAATGGTAATCCATTACGTCTATACCGTCCGCGCAGGCCTGATCCTGCAAACGTTCATACATGTTCATGCAAACACCTTCTTATTCTGGTATGCCTGGTATTTTTAAATAGTATTCTTACTGAGAGAGCCGTTAAAGGCACGGCTCCCTTGTAAAAATATTATTTCATCTGTACTTTTTGCAGTAATGCTTCCTGAAGCACCTGCGAGAAGTTGATTCCCATAGCTGATGCGGATTCATTTAACCATTCTGGTATGGTAAGGGTTTTTTTCACTGCCTTGTTATTGTACATTTTTCGATATGCCATTGTATCGCATGCAATATAATTTATAAAGTCGTTTCCGGAAATGGAGAGACTGGACGGAGCAGAAGGCGCTGGAATTGCACGCCCATCTTTTTCATAACCATAAAGAATCAAAGCAAGGACATCCTCAGCCATTTCAATGCCGTCCTCTAAAGAATCTCCGCATGTGTAGCATCCTTCCAAGTCTGGAAAGTTAATGGAAAAGCCGCCGTTATCTTCTGGTGTAAAAATAGCGGGATAAGCATATTTAGCCATATTATTTCTCCTTTCAAATCTATAAAGGTTGAAGAAGTGGGGCTATTTTAGCCCCGCGTCCTTCAGTATGTTATTGAGTGTTCCAGATGAAACTTCTGTTTTGTGTCTCGGAACTGCGAATTGCTTACCGGTTGTCGGGCTGTACCAGATGTCATGTCGGCTTCCGCTCCGGACAAATTCGCACTTCGATTTCTTTAGCATTTTTAAGAGTTCCTGTGTTTTCATTGCCCCTCCTTTCTATAAGAATATTATAACACGTATATATACGTATGTCAATAAAAATATGTGCAAATACGTATAAATTATTTTCTTCTATCCTTCACAAAGGCGGCAAACTGCTTGATTTCTTCCAGCTCTGCGTCGGTGTATTCTTCGCCGTCAAAATGGGCGGCAATAGTGGAGGGCTGATTGTCCTCAATTCCCAGAAGCGTGTCTGCCGAAACATTTAGACAGTCTGCTATTTTTTTTATGGTGTTTACATTTGGTTCTCTGTTGCCGCTTTCATATAAGGAGTAGGTTGATTTTGCAACACCTATTTTTTCAGCAACATCTTTTTGCGAAAGGCCTGCTTTTAAACGAGATTCTTTTAAATTCTCATTGAAACGGTCACCCATTGTAGTTACCTCCTGATAGGTTTGATTATAGTTGCATAACGAAAAACTGTCAATAAAAAAGTTTGCAAAATGAAAAGAAAACTATTGACAAGTTTGCTTATTGCAATTATCATATAAACATAGTTTGCAAAACGTAAACAAACGGAAAGGAGGATATGGAATGTTCAGAAATTTAGAAGCTGAACAGGCACGTAAAGGTTATACCAATGCGCAGATGGCCGAAAAGCTTAGAATTTCAAGAGTGTCATATGAAAACAAAAAGAAATCGGGAAAGTTTACGGCTCTTGAAGCAAAGAGGTTATGCAAGATTTTCTGTGTAAAATTTGATTACCTCTTCGAGACAGAGGATGGCAGATAGGAGGTGAGAAGGCGGTGAAAAAAGGCATTGTATATGTAAAGGAAGCGTCACTGGTCAAGGTGAAAATCATCAAAGAAATGAATGGTCCGGGAAGCCCTCTGCGCACAGTGATCCAGTATTGGACAAAGGACGGACGGCTTGTGGCAGAGGGGTATGCGGATCAGACGGACGAACCGGAAAGAAACGATACGGCGTCCTGATAAGCAAGATCAGCGTCAATGAAGGTGACAAAAGCGTTGATGGATTGCTTCAGTTCATTCAAGCCGTGAGACGAGTGCTTTTGGATATAGTGAGTCTGATCGTTTCCAAGCCAAGCAGAAGCTTTGGCGAGAGTTTTTAAGCGTTCATCAGTTATGTAATTTCCGATACATTGAGCGAGAGGCTGCTGTTCAATTTTGTCTTTGTCATCGGAATGATTGGAAATAGCATAATCCTTCACCAAGAATTCCAGAGCCTTGCGGTATCCCATTCCACAGATAGAATCCATTCCGAGATTTTCTGCCTGAAGAGATTCGTTGTAGATTTTTACAAACTGTGGAGATAAGGCAGCTATATTGTCGGAGAAACTTTGCGAAGCAGTTGGAGTGGGATAAGAAAGGAAGTATTTGTACGAATCATCCAATAAGCCATTCCATGTATGCAGAGATATAAATTCACAATCGCAATTAGAACAATAATTGAGAAGGTAGACTTTGTTTTGAGTTTCATCATCATATTCGATCAAGGAACCATATAAGACATCTGGGGATAAAGCATGGTTACAAATGGGACAGATAGATGCAAGCTCAACTGGAATTGTTTCGGGAAGATCGGTGACAAGACTGTGAAGAATAACTGGCTGCTTCATAGGGGCGCTCCTTTCACGTGAACGAAGTTTTTTGAAATACTTACAAGAAATAGTATAGGAGCATTTTAAAGAAAAAGCAATCATACAAACCTCTTCGAGACAGAGGACGGCAGACAGGAGGTGAGGCAAGATGCCGAGAACGAGTTTATGCCAGGACAAACACAAGCATAGCAACGATGTCCTGATGGCAGAGATCTCCCGCGGTATGGCAATGCGCGGGAGAAAGCGGATCGAATACGCCGGGATTGCCGGAATCGCAGAGGCAACAGCGTACACACGTAACCGCAACCCCGGAGAGTTCCGATTGACGGAGCTCCGGAGGCTGTTTGAGAAGCTGGGGACAAGCAATGATGTGATCCTGGCAGTATTCGGAAGGGAGGACAAAAGATGAAGTTAGATCTGATCTATGTTATTTATGGTCTGCTCGGCCTGTTCCTGCTGTGTGGGTGGATCCAGGAGGAGGTGAGGGCATGGCTAAAAAATCGGAAGCGGTAGAGACATGTCCGTATTGCGGAGCGGAAAGGAGAAAGAGAATGGTTGAGATCAAGGAAGAATTTTACAAGGTGATGACGCTGGAGACGGCGTACATCTATCATGAGGTGCTGGGAATTGATTTTGTGATCAACAACGGGGAGATCACAATGCCGAAGAGCGAAGAAAATGCCCCTCAGTAGCGGCAACTACATAAGAGGGGCAAAAGCAACTATACAACATCAGTATATCAAATCTGGGAGAAAAAACAATGGAGACTTTCAAAACTGTAACAATCAGCCTGGGGAGATACGACCAGATCATGGAGATTGTGAACCGGGTGAGGATCTTCGAGGAAGATCTGAATAGAAAATATAGAGATGTCTGCATGATCCGGAAGGAAGATGTTGCAGCAGCTCTGGGAATGACACTGGAGGAGGGATGCGAAGATGTCTATGAAGATTAACAAGCTGGAGATCGAGAACGTTAAACGGATCAAGGCAGTCAAGATGGAGCCGACGGCCAACGGGTTGACCATCATCGGCGGCCGCAACAATCAAGGGAAGACCTCGGTGCTGGATTCTATCGCCTGGGCCCTCGGCGGGGAGGCGTTCCGCCCGTCCGCAGCTGTGCGCGAGGGATCGGTGATCCCGCCGAACCTGCGGGTGGTCATGAGTAATGGCTTAATCGTGGAGCGGAAAGGGAAGAACAGCACCTTAAAGGTTACGGATCCGACCGGACAGAAGGCAGGGCAGCAGCTCTTAGACAGTTTTGTGGAGAAGTTGGCGCTGAACTTGCCGAAGTTTATGGAATACAGCGGCAGAGAGAAAGCACAGACACTGCTTAAGATCATTGGCGTGGGGGACCATCTGGAGAGGCTGGAAACACAGGAGAAAGAGCTGTATGATCAGCGGCGGACCATCGGCCAGATCGCAGACCAGAAGGAAAAGTATGCAAAAGAACAGCCGTATTATCCGGAAGCGCCGAAGGAACTGGTATCTCCGTCGGAGCTGATAAGACAGCAACAGGAGATCCTGGCGCGCAATGGCGAGAACCAGCGGAAGCGGAAAAAGAAGGCAGAGCTGGAAGCAAAGAAGGCCATGCTGGAGACTAAGGTTGAAGACCTGAAACAGGAACTGGAACGTCTGCGGGATCAACTGGGGGAAGTGGAGCAGGATCTTATGACTGCCAGCAAAGACGCGGCAGATCTCCGTGACGAATCCACCGCAGAACTGGAAGCGAGCCTCCAGAATATTGAGGAGACGAATCGGAAGGTACGGGCGAACCTGGATAAGGATAAGGCTGAGGACGATGCCAGAACCTACCGGGAGCAGTACAACAGCCTGACGGCGGAGATCACTAAAGTCCGGGACAGAAAAACGGAATTACTGAACACCGCAGAGCTGCAGCTTCCGGAGCTGTCGGTTAAAGACGGGGAACTGATCTATAAGGGGCAGCAGTGGGACAACATGTCCGGATCCGACCGGCTGAAGGTGGCCACTGCAATCGTGCGGAAGCTGAACCCGGAGTGCGGCTTTGTGCTGCTGGACAAGCTGGAACAGATGGATCTGGACAACTTAAAAGAGTTCGGGGCGTGGCTGGAGGCTGAGGGGCTTCAGGCAATTGCCACCAGGGTTAGTACCGGAGAAGAATGCAGCATTCTGATTGAGGACGGTTATGTGGTCGGCGCGGATCAGCCTGCAGAGGAGGCCACTCCGCAGCCGAAGAGCTGGCAGAAAGGAGTATTTTAATGGAGATAATCAGAGGGAGGATCCCGTGCGCTAAGAAAATTGTGATCTACGGACCGGAAGGCATCGGAAAGTCTACGTTTGCAAGCCGGTTTCCGGATCCGGTATTTATCGATACGGAAGGTAGCACGAACGCTATGGACGTGGCACGTTTCCCGAAAGCTACAAGCTGGCAGATGCTTTTAGAACAGGTGGACTATACCCGCCGGACACCGGGAGTCTGCAAGACACTGGTCATTGATACCATCGACTGGGCGGAATCCATGTGCATTGACCATATCTGCAGCAAGCACCGCAAGAGCGGGATTGAAGATTTCGGGTATGGAAATGGCTATGTCTATGTAAAAGAGGAACTGGGACGGTTCCTAAATAAGCTTTCTGAAGTCGTGGAGGCCGGCATCAACGTAGTACTGACGGCCCATGCGCAGATCCGGAAGTTTGAGCAGCCGGACGAGCTGGGCGCCTATGACCGATGGGAGTTAAAGCTGGGGAAAAAGACCCAGTCTCAGACTTCCCCCCTCATTAAAGAGTGGGCGGATATGCTGCTCTTCGCGAATTATAAAACTTTTTCTGTCGCTGTAGATGACAAGGGGCAGAAGCGGAAGGCGCAGGGCGGGGAACGAGTCATGTATACGACCCACCACGCCTGCTGGGACGCGAAAAACCGTTACGGCCTGCCTGATGAGGCACCGTTTGATTACAGTGTGATCGCGTCCATTATTGAGCAGGACCGGACAGAACGGCCTGCAACCGTATCAGAACCGGCACCGCAGAGGTCTGTGGTTGCAGCGCCTCAGACGCCTACGGAACCGCCTGCGGAAGCACCTGCACCGGCACAGCCCACACCTCCGCCCGCAGCCGAACCGAAAGCACCGGACCCGACACCGGACGGCCAGCAGATGAACCTGCCGCTTAATACCCCGGAGGTGGCAAGCAATATCGATCCGGGCATTCCCAAGAGCCTGCGGGATCTGATGCAGGCCTATGGCGTTGATGAGTGGGATATCCAGAACGTCGTGGAGGCAAAGGGCTATGTGCCGCAGGGAACGCCGGTGCGGGACTATGACACGGTAAACCCGGGAATCGTAGAGGGGCTTTTAGTGGCATCCTGGGACCAGGTGTATGCAGCAATCAAACAAATGAAGGAACAGGAATCCATACCATTTAACTAACAGGAGGACATAGATCATGGCAGAAACAGAAGGAAGAGAATTAAACTGGGACGATGAGATCACAGCTGACGCGCAGGAGTTTGTCCTGCTCCCGGAGGGCGATTATAACGTGACGATCGAGAAGGTGGACCGGGGAAGATCCAAAGGGGAAGGAAAGCTTCCGCCCTGCAACATGGCGATCGTCTATTTCATGGCTCACGGGGAGCACGGGGAAGAGGTTTCCCTCCGGGAGAATTATATTTTACATACCGTTATGGAATGGAAGTTGTCGGAGCTGTTCCGCGGAGCAGGGCTCAAAAAAGAAGGGGAAGCACTTCGTATGAACTGGGGTGCCCTGCCGGGGAAGGTGGCCCGGGCACATATTACCCAGGTGCCGGGTCTTAAGGATCCGAGCAGGATGTTCAACCGGATCGAAAAGCTGTATCCGAAAGACGCAGCGAAGCCGGCCTTTACGCCGGGTAAATTCTGATGGAACTCAGGCCGTACCAGGAGGCTGCAAGAGCCGCGATATTCAATCAGTGGGAGAGCGGGATCTTAAAGACCCTGCTCGTTCTGCCTACCGGGTGCGGGAAGACCATTGTTTTTGCTAAGGTAGCGGAAGACTGCGTAGGTGAGGGAAAACGAGTCCTGATCCTGGCACACCGGGGAGAACTGTTAGATCAGGCGGCGGATAAGATCCGGAAAACAACCGGGCTCAGCTGTGCCCTGGAAAAAGCGGAAAGCTCCTGCAGGGGGAGCTGGAGCCGTGTGGTCGTCGGATCTGTCCAGACCCTGATGCGGGACAAGCGCCTGGGGAGCTTCCCGGAGGATTACTTCGGTGCCATTATCATCGATGAGGCGCACCACTGCGTTTCGGACAGCTATCAGCGTGTCTTAAGCCATTTCCCCGCAGCGAAAGTCCTTGGAGTAACTGCAACACCGGACCGCGGAGACATGCGCAATCTTGGCGCCTACTTTGAATCACTGGCTTATGAATACACGCTTCCAAAGGCAATCAAAGAGGGGTATCTGTCGCCGATCAAGGCGCTGACAATCCCGCTGAAGATCGATATGAGCAGCGTATCGGTGCAGGCCGGGGACTTTAAGGCCGGCGACATCGGAACCGCACTGGATCCGTATCTGGAGGGCATTGCGGTTGAAATGCAGAAGTACTGCCAGGGGAAGAAAACAGTTGTGTTTCTGCCGCTGGTCAAAACCAGCCAGAAGTTCCGGGATCTGTTAAACAGCCACGGATTTAAGGCCGCCGAAGTCAACGGTGAAAGCACGGACAGGGCAGAGATCCTGAAAGACTTTGAAGCCGGAACCTATAACGTGCTCTGCAACTCCATGCTTCTGACGGAAGGCTGGGACTGCCCATCAGTGGACTGTATCGTAGTGCTGCGGCCAACAAAGGTGCGCAGTCTGTACTGCCAGATGGTGGGACGCGGTACCAGGCTGTCGCCGGAGACCGGGAAGGATCACCTGCTATTGCTGGACTTTTTGTGGCACACGGAGCGCCATGAGCTTTGCCATCCGGCAAGCCTGATCTGCGAAAACGAGGAAGTAGCGCAGAAGATGACAGAGAATCTGGAGAAAGAAGCCGGCCTGGCGGTGGACATCGAAGAGGCAGAAAAGACGGCCTCGGAAGATGTGGTGGCGCAGAGGGAAGAAGCCCTGGCAAAACAGCTGGCAGAGATGAAGCGGCGGAAGAAAAAGCTGGTGGATCCCCTGCAGTTTGAGATGAGCATTCAGGCGGAAGATCTGTCTGGATATGTCCCGTCGTTTGGCTGGGAAATGGCGCCGCCATCGGAAAACCAGAAGAAAGCACTGGAGAAGATGGGGATCCTGCCGGATCAGATTGATAACGCCGGAAAGGCGGCGAAGATCCTGGACCGGCTGGACAGACGCAGAAATGAAGGGCTTACCACTCCGAAACAGATCCGTTTTTTAGAAAGCCGCGGGTTCCAGCATGTCGGTACCTGGCCGTTTGAGACAGCCAAGAACATGATCGACCGGATTGCAGCAAACGGCTGGAAGATCCCGAAAGGCGTCGTCCCGCAGGAATATAAAGGAGCATGAACATGGAACAGAAAACAAACCTGGCAGAGGTCTTGACCCATATCGACCCGTCCGTCCTGGATTACCAGGGCTGGGTCAATGTCGGGATGGCGTTAAAGCTGGAGGGATATCCGGTATCTGTCTGGGAGGACTGGAGCAGGCGCGACTTCGGGCGCTACCACACCGGGGAGTACGAGAAGAAATGGAGGAGCTTTTCTGGCTCCTCTGCCCCGGTGACCGGCGGAACGATCGTGCAGATGGCTCTGGATCAGGGATGGATGCCGGACAGGGGGCATGAGCTTGACTGGAACGACAGCATCCAGACGGACAGCGACCGCGTAGTTGTAAACCGGGAATGGATCGAGGAGCAGGAGATCCAGGAGCCGGAGAAGTGGGAGCCGGAGAAACAGTTGATAACCTATCTGGAGACGCTGTTTGAGGCCGGGGAGAATGTCGGTTATGTGACGGAAAGCTGGGAGCGCACCGATGAAAAAGGGACGCGCTGGCTTCCGCAGCGGGGAAACTATGACCGGACAGCCGGCCAGCTGATCGAGCAGTTAAACCAGTGCAAAGGTGACATCGGCGCCGTCCTGGGCGACTATAATCCGGAGGCAGGTGCATGGATCCGCTTCAACCCGTTAGACGGGAACGGCTGTAAGAATGTCAATGTGACGGAATACCGGTATGCGCTGGTGGAATCCGACCACATGGAAATCGGGAAACAGAACGCGATCCTGCGGGAGCTGGAGCTTCCCATTGCCTGCCTGGTATTCTCTGGGAAGAAGAGCCTGCATGCCATTGTGCGGGTGGATGCAGCGGACAGCACGGAATACCGTAAGCGTGTGGACTATCTGTATGAGGTCTGCCAGAAGAACGGCTTAGAGGTTGACACGCAGAACAAGAACCCGTCCAGGCTGTCCAGAATGCCCGGCGTCACACGAGGAGGAAAGAAGCAGTTCCTGGTGGATACCAACATCGGAAAGCAGTCCTGGAATGAGTGGTATGAATGGATTGAGGGCGTCAATGACGACCTGCCGGAACCGGAAGGCCTGGACAGCGTCTGGGACCATCTGCCGGAGCTGTCGCCCTGCCTGATCGATGGGGTGCTGAGGAAGGGCCATAAGATGCTGATCGCCGGGCCGTCTAAGGCCGGAAAATCGTTTCTGCAGATCGAGCTGTGCATTGCCATCGCTGAGGGTAAGAAATGGCTCCAGTGGCACTGTGCGCAGGGCAGGGTGATGTATGTTAACCTGGAGCTTGACCGGGCAAGCTGCCTGCACCGGTTTAAGGACGTTTATGAAGCATTGAAACTTCCGCCTAAGAGCTTGAAAAACATCGATATCTGGAACCTGCGAGGAAAATCGGTGCCGATGGATAAGCTGGCGCCGAAGTTGATCCGCAGAGCCGCAAAAAAGGACTACGTGGCCATTATCATTGATCCGATTTACAAAGTCATTACCGGAGACGAAAATAGCGCCGATCAGATGGCAAACTTCTGCAACCAGTTCGACAAGGTCTGCACGGAGCTAGGCTGTGCGGTGATCTACTGCCACCACCACAGCAAAGGCAGCCAGGGCGGGAAGAAGTCCATGGACCGTGCCAGCGGATCCGGCGTATTTGCCCGTGACCCGGACGCACTGTTAGACCTGATCGAGCTGGATACCACCGAAGCACTGATAAAACAGGAGACGAATAAGGCGGTCTGTGAGGCGTGTAAGCAGTACCTGGACGCCCATTTTAAGTGGCAAGACGACTTATCCCAGGACGATCTGTTAAGCAGCACCCAGATGATGGAGTACTGCAAAAAGACGCTGGATAAGTGGCAGATGCAGACGCTGGAGCGCCAGATTGAGGCGGCAAAAGTCATGGTGCAGGCACGGACAGCGTGGCGGATCGAAGGGACGCTCCGGGAGTTTCCAAAGTTTCAGCCGGTCAACCTATGGTTCGATTTCCCCGTTCACCGGATCGATCAGAGCGGGGCACTGGGCGACGTTGAGCCGGAGGTGGAGAAGCCGATGTGGCAGCGTGGCAGAGAGTCCAGGAAGAAGCAGAGTGAGCAGGCACGCAAGGCCAAGAGGGTGAAATATCAGATGGCGATCGAGAATTTCCGGTTTGAAAATGAGGACCGATACCCGACAGTGAAGGAGTTATATGAGGTCCTTAAATCGGACGCAGAGGCGACCGGAGAGCGGTTCCCGGAGGAAAAAACGATCCGGAATTCACTTAAAGATCTGGGGTATGTGGTTGATAAAACTACTCACTGCCTGTTGCCCGTCACCTAGGTTGCGGGAACCGGGAATGTTTTCCCGTGACCTAGGTCGCGGGAATCGGGAATCAATGCCCGGAACCTTAGTCACGGGAATCGGGCAAGATTTTTACATTCCTGCCCGTTACCTAGGTTACGGGAATACCGGGCATTCCCGCCCGTGACCTATATATAAATATAACACGGGAATCGGGCAAGCCCTCTGTACGGGTCATTCCCACCCTAAGTGTGGGGCGATTGAGTACGCCCCCACAACGGGTTAGGAGAATGCCCGCCCAGTACAGTCGCGCAGGAAGGGAAAAATGAAAAAGAAGATAAGTGATAAAAGATTAGAGATAGCGAGGCGGATGCCTCCGTTGAGAAAAGTGCAGAACGGAAAATGTTATGCGGCGGAGCATGACGAAGTTCTTCAGTGGGTTAAGAGGCAGCCGGAATTGATGAGCCTGCTAGTAGACAGGTTGAGGAGTTGGGGCTGTATAACATTCGACTCAGAGACACAGACCTGGAGAGGAGTTGATTATCATGGTGACGCAGTTTTTCATGGCGATGGTTCCGCCGACCGTAACACACCAGGAGCATAAGGTGTCGGTGGTACATGGTAAGCCGGTGTTCTACGATCCGCCGGAGTTAAAGGTGGCAAGAGACAAGCTGACGGCGCATCTGGCAAAGCATCAGGTCGCAGAGCCGTACACAGGGGGTGTGAGGTTGGTGGTTAAGTGGTGCTTCCCCAGAGGCAGACACCGGGACGGGGAGTACCGGATCACGAAGCCGGACACAGACAACCTGCAGAAGCTGCTTAAGGACTGCATGACGCGCCTGCACTTCTGGACCGATGATGCACTGGTAGCATCGGAGATCGCAGAGAAGTTCTGGACAGAGATTCCTGGGATCTTTGTGAGGATCGAGAGCCTATGAGCAATCAGGAGATAGCAGCGGCTGTAAAAGAGATCTATAACGGGTTCTGGATCAGGTGGAAAGACCGGAAGAATAGCGAACGGGACTTTGACCAGATCTACCAGGAATCAAAGAAGCTGCTGGAGAAATATAAGTTCAAGCTGGCACAGGACATGGTCCTGGATCTGCTGGATGAGCTGGACAGGAGGACGTATGGACAGATTAACGCATGAGCGATCCAACGGGATCAAGACAGGCTACTGGTCACCGGAAAAGAAAGAAAAGTTGATAGAGCGGCTGGCATCGTATGAGAACACAGGGCTTACGCCGGACGAGATCGAACAGATGAAGAACGAACGGGATCGCGGAAGTTCTGAGGCAAAGAGTAACTGATAGTATCAAAAATCAATCCAAGGGGAGGGAACAAGGTGACAATCGACGAAAAAAAGGAGTACCTGAAATCATACCGAAAGATCGGCCGGGAACTGCGCTCCCTCTCCGAGGAGATCAATCAGCTGAGACTGTCGCAGATCATGCCGGGGATCGTATCGGACGGGCTACCCAAAAGCAGCGGCGGGAGTGATCTGTCCGGATATGCAGCCAGGCTTGACGAGCTGGAACGGGAGTTTCAGGCAAAGGTGTCGGCTTTGCAGCAGAGGCGGGCAGAGATCGAGGCGTCTATCGCATCGATGGAGGATGCGACCGAGCGGGCAGTGTTGCGGTACTATTATCTCTGCGGCATGGCTTGGGAGCAAGTGGCTGAAGAACTGCATTATACGGAGCGGCATATCTATAGCCTTCGGAATCGGGCGATAGAACATTTTGAAAAAAAAGTATAACATTTCATGTTATTTCATGTTTGGTCTATGGTATAGTGTAAACAAGCAATTAGGCAAAAGGCCAACGATTCATTTGCCAGTTTGCATTCCCCCAAGTATAAAACCTCGACAGAGCGTCCTGTGAAAGCAGGGCGTTTTGTTGTACCCAAAACCAACGAACCGAGGTGAGTAAGACATGGCCAGAGCGCCGGATAAAAGAATAGAGCAGGCGAAAGAGATGTACCTGCAGGGGCAGAAATTGGTTGAGATTGCAAGTCAACTAAAACTGCCAGAGGGTACAGTCCGGCGTTGGAAGTGCACTCACAAGTGGGATAGCGAACGTTCGGGAAAGAAAAGCGAGCGTTCGCAGAAACGAAAACGAGGTGCACAGCCAGGCAACAAGAACAGCCACGGCGGTCCTCCAGGAAACAAAAAAGCAGAAAAGTATGGATTTTTTTCCAAGTATCTTCCTGAAGAAACCAGGGAGATTTTTTCAGCCATCGAAGAAGCAAATCCGCTGGATCTTCTGTGGCATCAGATTCAGCTTGCTTATGCAGCTATTGTGAGAGCACAGAAGATCGCTTATGTGAAGAACCAGAACGATAAGACAAAAGAAATAGTGATGTCCGGAGATGCGGAGATGTATTCGATCCAGCAGGCATGGGACAAGCAGAACAATTTCCTGAAAGCTCAGGCGAGGGCTCAGAGCGAGCTCCGGAGCATGATCAAACAGTATGACGAAATGCTTCACAAAGACTGGGAGGCCGCGTCTGAGGAACAGCGCTGCCGGATCGAGCAGATCAAGGCTCAGACGGACAAACTGACCGGAAACAATCAGGAGATCGAGGATCTGGGAGAGATAGAGGGTGAGATCTATGGCAGCAGTCAATAAGTTCACCCAGAAAAAGACCTTGATGTTCCGGTTTTCCGAAAAGCACAAGGAATACATCAGACGATGTGAACGCTGTATGTTTAACGTGGCCGAAGGCGCAGTTCGTGCCGGCAAGACCGTGGACGATGTGTTCGCTTTTGCTCACGAGCTTAAGACTACACCGGATAGAATCCATCTGGCAACCGGTTCCACAGTGGCCAACGCAAAACTAAATATCGGCGACTGCAACGGCATGGGGCTTGAATGGATCTTTCGAGGACAGTGCCACTGGGGGAAATACAAGGACAACGAGGCTTTGTTTATCAGGGGGCCGGCGACAGGATGGCGGCAGCGGATTGTAATCTTTGCCGGAGCTGCCAAGGCAGACAGCTATAAAAAGATCCGAGGCAACTCATACGGAATGTGGATTGCAACTGAGATCAATATCCATCACATGAACACGATCAAGGAGGCCATGAACCGCCAGCTGGCGGCCAGGCGTCTGAAGATATTCTGGGATCTTAACCCGGATAATCCGAGGGCGCAAATCTATTCCGAGTACATTGATCGTTACCAGCGGCAGCAGGAGGCCGGAGAGTTTCCGGGCGGATACAACTACATGCACTGCACGATCTACGACAACATCAACATATCTCCGGATCGTCTTCGGGAGATTGAAAGCCGGTATGATGTAAAGTCCATCTGGTATCTGCGAGACATCAAGGGGATGCGCGTTGTGGCCACCGGCCTGATCTATCGGAGATTTGCCGATGATGTAAACGCAAAGCAATACACGTTTGCAATCCGGGAGAAGCCGGTCGATCTGATGGAGATTACGCTGGGCATCGATTTTGGCGGATCCGGTTCCGGGCACTCCTTTACGGCGACCGCGATAACCAGAGGATACCAGAAAGTGATCGCGCTGGCATCGGAATGGATTGCCTGCAAAGACGACAACGGCAACCAGATCGAGATCGATCCGGAGATGCTGGGAAAACGGTTTTGCGATTTCTGCCAGAAGATCCTGAGCAGGTATGGCTACATCACGACTGTATATGCGGACAGTGCAGAGCAGACGCTGATTGCAGGAATCCGCAGCAGTCTCAGGAAAAACGGCCTCGGCTGGATCAGAGTTGAAAATGCCCTGAAGGCACCGATCAACGACCGGATCAATGCGGTGCTGATCCTGATGGCGCAGGGGAGGTTTGGATATGTTAACGGCGAGTGCGGCAGTCTTGTGAATGCGCTCTGTACAGCAGTGTGGGATCCGCAGGAACTAACCAGGAATGTGCGCCTCGATGATGGAACCAGCGACATCGACTCTCTGGACAGTTTTGAGTATACGATCGAGCGGCAGATCAGCCGCCTTGTAAGGTATGGGTGATAGATAATGAATTACACGAACATGTATCAGGCATTACAGAGGATCTTAAGCAAAGATGAGCAGATCGATTATGCCATGAGCTCCAGGAGCGCGGCGCTGATTGAACTATGGTCCTGGATCTACGAGGGGCGGGCGCCCTGGCTGGACAAAAATACGGAAAATGCCAATATCTTCGCCGCAGTCTCAGGAGAGATTGCAAGGCTGGTGACGCTGGAAATGCAGAGCAAGCTGGACGGCAGTCCGAAAGCGGATTATCTGGATCCGTATTATCAGCGGGTGCTGCAGAAGCTCCGGGTGCAGACCGAATATGCTTTTGCCAAGGGTTCCATGATCTTTAAACCGTATTTTTCCGGAGGGGGCCTTGCAGTCCAGTACATTCAGGCAGACGAATTCTTTCCGCTGGATTTTGATTCCGAGGGAATTACCAAATGTGCATTTTTGGATCAGTTCCGCCGGGGAAATGAGATTTACAGCCGGATCGAGATACACAGTCTGACGGATGATGTACTGCGAATCCGGAACCGGGTATTTATGTCCAGAGCAGATGGTGTACTGGGAACAGAGATTCCGATAACCGATGTCCCCAAATGGAAGGATCTGGTAGAGGAGATTCAGTTTACCGGGGTCAAGAAGCTGCCGTTTGGTTATCTGGCTGTACCGCTGGGGAATAACCTGGATTCTAAAAGCCCGCTTGGTGTGTCGGTATGTTCCAGGGCAATCGAGCATATCAAAGAGGCGGACAAGCGATATACCCAGATCAATTGGGAATATGCAAGCAAAGAGACAGCAATCCATATTGCTCAGAGCCTGCTTAAATACCGGCAGGATTCGGACACATATGAATATCCGGGAGGAAAGGAGCGGTTGTATCGGACTGTGGAATACAACACCGGAGCGACAGACAAGCCGCTTTTGGACGCATTCTCTCCGGAGATCCGGGACAAATCGTTTTACAACGGCTGGAACCAGTTGCTGCGGACCATTGAGTTTGACTGTAACCTGGCATATGGAACGCTTTCGGATCCGAACAACACCGATAAGACGGCGGAAGAGATTCGGGCCAGCAAGCAGCGGTCGTACTCCTTTGTGGAGAGCTGCCAGGCGGCGCTTCAGAACGCTTTGACTGATCTGGTAGAGGCAATGTCGTTCTGGTGCGATATTTACGGATTATGTCCTTCCGGCGATTACCATCTGTCCTTCATCTGGGATGATTCCATTGTCGTGGATGCCGATAAGGACAGAGAGAGTGACCGCGCCGATGTAGCGATGGGAGCAATGGCCTTATGGGAATACCGCGTGAAGCACTATGGGGAAAACGAGGAAAAAGCAAAGGCGGCGATCCGGGAGATCCAGTCCACAGGGGAAGTGATTGAGTGACACAGGGAGAACTTGAAAAGCTGGCGTTGAAAACGGGGAACCTGTTTGCAGAGCTGGAGATCCGGATCATGTCGGATATTGCCCGGAGGATTCATGATAATGGATTTTCCACAGCTTCGGCAGACTGGCAGATGACCAGGCTTCAGCAGCTTGGTATGGCAGAATCTGAGGTCAAAGGCTGGATCAAAGAAACGCTGCAGAAGACCGATGCCGAAATGGAATATATCTTTTCGGATGAGGTCTACAAGCAGTATTACCAGCATTCCAGGGCCTACAAGGTATCCGGTATGCAGCAGATCCCGTTTGAGCGGAACACACCGCTGCGACAGCTGACACAGGCCGTAAAGAAGCAGCTCTCCGGGGAATATGAAAATCTGGCGGCATCGATGGGTTTTGCAATCCGGGGCCCGGACGGCAGGATTCAGTATTCTCCTTTGATGGAGTTTTACCGGTCAACGCTGGACAATGCAGTTCTGAATATCCAATCAGGAGCATTCTCCTATAACACAGTCCTCCAGAGCGCTGTGAGCCGAATGACGGCCTCCGGAGTGCGTTATGTGGATTATGACTCCGGCGTACATAATCGGATCGATGTGGCGGCCAGGCGGGCGGTTCTGACGGGCTTCCGGCAGGTACAGGCACTGATCAATGAGCAGACTGCAGCAGACCTTGGCACGGACAGCTATGAGGTGTCCTACCATGTGGGCGCCAGGCCGTCTCATCAGCCCTGGGAAGGCCGTGTCTGGACGAAAGAGGAACTTGTAAGCGTCTGTGGTCTGGGTGATGTGACAGGGCTCTGCGGGGCAAACTGCTATCATGATTACCTCCCGTTCATTCCAGGTGTTTCCGTGAGGAACTACACCGATGAGCAGCTTCAGGAGATGATTGATGAGGAGAATACACCGAAAGAGTATTACGGGAAGAAATATACCACCTATGAAGCTCTTCAGGAACAGCGCAGGCGCGAGAGGGAAATCCGCGCCACCAGGCAGCAAGTGAGGCTTCTTCAGGAGGGCGGCGCTGATGAGAAAGCCATCATACTCAAAAAGGCCAGGTATCAGGGGCAGCTGCAGAACTATGTGGACTTTTCCCGGAAGATGGGACTGCCGGAGCAGAAACAGCGGATTCTGCAGGACGGGCTGAGAGGAAGGTTCACGCCGACGAAAGCTGAGATCATGGCAGCAGGAAAGAAAACGCAAAAATCGAACCGTGAGAGGCTGACTTTGAATGAAGAGGCGGCACTAATCCGATATATCGGACCGGAATCATACGCTCTTAATGATAAGTTGCGAAGAGGCGCAACTGAAGAGTTGACAGAACTTGAAAAGAAGTGGATTAAGGATTTAGATTCGGCACTTGATAAATTACCAACTTACGAAGGAAATCTGAACCGTTCTGTAACATTTCTATTCGAAGAAGATGCTCAGATGTATTTCGATAAATTTATCGAGGGGCAAGAGTATATTGCAGAACAATACTTGTCAACAACAAAAAGAGGAGTGTATAATGATGATGCACAGATACAGATTTACATTCAAAATGCAAAAAATGGAAAGGACCTTGAGGTGTTGAACGATATGGAGAATGAAGTACTGTATCCACAAAAAGCTAGGTTTAAAGTAGTCAGCAAGATAGAGAGAGATGGGAAATTCTATATTCTTTTGGAGGAATTAGAGTAATGTCATTAACAGCACGGGAGTGGTTATTGCTTTCCAAGGAAGAGCAGGAACGCAGAAAAAACGAGTTATCGCTGCATGAATGTTTTTTACTTCGAACCGATCTGGAACGTATACATTTCACAGAAGAGGAAAAGAAGAATATGCCGCCTAAGAAACGAGAGGAATTTCTTCATCCAAAAGAGAGGACGAAAGAGGAGAAAGAAGCATTTAATCGAATGTGCGAGGAGATTTTTAGGGAATTATCGGAAAAAGCAAAAAAAAAGAAGTAGATACCACCAGTCGAGAGGCCGGTGGTATTTTTATACCTATTTTCAAGAAAGAGAGGTTATGGATTATGAAAGATTATGTCGAAGTAAACGACAAGAAATGTTGCGAAGTAGACAACTGCATGTGCGTAAAGTATAAAAACGGCAAAAAGTATTGTATGGGTTGCGGGAACGTAGTCCCAGCCAGAAAGGAAAAATAATGAAGAAATTATTTATTTCTCAGCCCATGAGGGGAAAAACAGACGAAGAAATTCTTGCAGTAAGAGAAAAGGCACTCAAAAGTGCAGAAAAACAGGTTGGTGAACCTGTAGAAGTAATTGATTCTTTCTTTCAGTCAGCACCCGTGGACGCAAAGCCTCTTTGGTATCTGGGAGAGTCACTCAAACTGCTGGCAGAAGCTGACGTAGCATATTTTGCGGATGGCTGGAATGAGGCAAGAGGGTGCAAGATTGAACATACTTGCGCTGTGGAATATAACATTGACCGAATCGAGGAATAAACAGAGGTATGTTTTAACCGAAGATGCGGACAGATTGGCTCCCAGATGGCTGGCAGACCGCGTTGATTGTAGAACTGTCAAGTACCTGTATATAATACGGGATGGGCATGAAAAACTGAAAGGGGTGAGAATCGGTGATGAGTTTGCGCGGATCGGGGACACGATCGTGTACGACGGCAAGAGGATATCCATAGAGAGGCGGTGATCCACATATCTCGGAGCTGTCCGTGAAACAGCAGGGAAGCACGCAGCAGGACGCTGGGTGCTGTTTTTATGCAGAAAATTGGCGTGACTGCCGAAAAAGTCAACTTTTAGGATGGATGGCTACCCATCGCAAAAAGCCGAGAAAGGATAGAATATGGCAATTTTTAAGACAGAAACACTTAAGGAAAAAGGACTGACTCAGGAACAGATCGATTATATCATGGCCGAAGTCGGGAAAGAGATCAACAGCCTCACAGCAGAAAGGGATGGCTACAAAACCCAGCTTGATACTGCACAGGCATCTCTGAAAGCAATGGAGGGGATCGATGCTGCAGGACTGCAGCACAAGATCAGTGAGCTGACGACCAAGCTGAATGGGAAAGACAGCGAAATCGAGAAGATCAAGGCAGACTATGCGTTTGACACCTCCATCAAAGAAGCTATCCGGAAAGCTTCCGGCCGGAATGAGAAGGCCATTATGGCACTGCTGGACATGGATACCCTGAAAGCATCCAAGAATCAGGCGGCAGACATCGAAAAAGCCCTGACGGATCTCAAAAAGAATAACGACTATCTGTTCCAGGCACAGAAGACTGTGCCCAGAGTGGTATCCGTCACCGGCGGAATCAACAATGATGCACAGACTACAAATGAACGGGCTAATGAGGCACTGAGAAGCCTGTTCGGAAAAGGAGAATAAATATGGCAGTAAATATTACTAACAGAGCCGACGCGGAGGCGTTAATCCGCGAACAGATTGTATCTACCATCTTCCAGGACGCACCGAAGCAGTCCGTATTTATGGGAATGGCCAGAAAGCTTCCCAACATGACCAGCAAGCAGACCAGGATTCGTGTCCTGGATTTCCTGCCGACCGCATACTGGGTCGATGGCGACACCGGAATGAAGCAGACCACAAGACAGGCTTGGGACAATGTATACCTGACTGCCGGAGAGCTGGCGGTCATCGTACCGATCCCCGAATCTGTTTTTGATGATGCTGAAATGGATATCATGGGTGAGATCACGCCAAGAGTCAATGAGGCAATCGGCCAGAAGGTAGACGCAGCCATTATCTTCGGCGACAACCGTCCGAAGGAATGGCAGGCCGACATCATCACGCTGGCACGCCAGGCAGGGAACAACGTGGTGGCGGCAACCGGAAAGGATTATTACGATCTGATCCTTGGCGATGGAGGCGTTTTCTCCAAGGTTGAAGATGACGGCTATGGAGTGTCCGGAGCAATTGCACCGATGAATTTCAAGGCGAAGCTGCGCGGTTTAAGAGATACCACCGGCCAGCCGATCTTTGTCCATAACATGCAGGATTCCTCCCGCTATGCGCTGGACGGTACACCGATCCAGTTCCCCGAGAACGGATCCTTTATGCCGAACATTGCGCAGCTGGTTGTCGGAGACTTTAAGCAGGCGGTTTATTCAATCCGCCAGGATATCACGGTGAAGATCCTCACAGAGGGCGTTATCCAGGATCCTGCGACCAAAGAAATCGTCTATAACCTGGCACAGCAGGATATGATCGCGCTGCGTGTGGTATTCCGCATGGGCTGGGCGCTGCCGAATCCTGCAACCCGCCTCAATGAGGACCGTACCGGATGCGCGTTTGCTTATCTGGAGCCCGGAACTCCGGCAACAACCCAGAAAGTAACCTTTACGGTGACAGACGGGGCGGAATCCAGTCCAGAAGCCTATGAAGATGTGCGTATCAACGTGGATGGAGCAATCCTTAAAACAGATGCGGCAGGCAAGGCAGAGTTTAACCTGCGGGAGGGTACTTATACCGCAAAGATCACCAAAAAGGGATTTGTTCCGGTGACCGAAACCGTAACGGTGGCGAAGGCAGCAGTCAATAAGGCTATCACCCTGACAGCACAGGCGTAAGGAGCTGATCGAATGGCATACGCAGACTATGAATATTATGCCGACAACTACCTGTTAGGCAGGGTTCCGGCTGTTCCGGATATCGACTTCCCGTACTGGGAGAGGCGGGCGGAGCGGCTGTTAGATCAGCATACGTTTGGCCGGCTCTTGGTGGATCCCGGTCTGATCACCGGGGAGGTCAAGGACTGTATCTGCGAGCTGGCGGAACTGCTCTACCGGGCAGATCAGGCAATGGGGCAGGAGGGCAGCGGACTGCTCTCCTCCTACTCCAACGATGGAGAATCCGGAACCTTTGACCTGTCGCAGTCTCCCTACACAGAGCGCGGGAAGCGCCGGAAGGCCGGGGAGATTATCAACCGGTACCTGAGCCGTACCGGGTTACTGTACAAGGGGCTGGACTGATGAACCGGAATTACAAACATACGATCACGGTCTACAACCGGATCCGGGCAGCAGACCGCCCGGACAAAAAGGATTACTGGCAGCGGACCGTGCTGGAAAACTGCTTCTGGAAAGCGGTGACAAATACAGTCATTGGAACAGAAGCATCGGTTCAGAACACCTACACGGTACGGATCCCGGAAGATGACCGTTACCTGCCCTATGCGGCGTTCTGCCAGGATCCGGATGGACATTTTACGGCGTCTGCGGGCGACCTGGTTGTGTATGGAACCTGCGAGGACGAGATCACCGGAGAATCCGGCCATACGGCAGCGCAGGTGCTGAACCGGTACAAGCCAAATGCCTTTAAAGTGACCGCTTTTTCGGACAATACCTTGTATCCGTTCGGAAAGCATTACCGGCTGGGAGGTTGATGCCATGAAGTTTGATTTTAGCTGGAACCGGGCGCTGGATGATATCGCAGAGGATTCTTCCGGCGGCAGGCAGGGGCTCTTATTTCTGGCAAACGAGGCCAGGCGGCTGATGAATCCGTATGTACCGGCGGACAGCCTGGTACTGGCCCAGAATGTCCGGACTTACGTGGAGGGAGGAAAAGGGATTGTCCACTATCAGTCCCCATATGCACATTACCAGTATATGGGGATCGTGTATGGGCCGAACTATCCCATTAAGGACGGTGGCACTATCATGGGATATTATTCCCCGCCCCACAAAACTTCGACAGGACGGAAGATGAAACACAGCGCGTTCCGGCACCCGCTGGCGACCTCAGAGTGGGACAAAGCGATGCTGCGATCCAGGAAGGGAGACCTTGTCCGTGCCTATGAGGCTTATCTGAAAGGAAGCAGGTTATGACAAAGCATGACGCGATGAAAGCGTATTTTGAACCGAAAGTGGAGGAGCTGGTCGGGGATCTTTTGAACTTCAATTTTTCTCCGGAATCTCCGGACAGCATCGCGATGATCACCAACTATTCGGACAAGGTCCGGAAGAAATACATCCGGTGCGGAAGCGAAAAGGAGTATGGATTTACGATCCTGATCACAAAGACCTATTCTTCCGAGCAGGACGACCTGAACCTGGAGGCCATGAACTTCTGCCAGGCATTTATGGACTGGCTGGAGGATCAGGACCGGAAAAAGAATTATCCGGAGTTCCCGGACAGCTGCCAGATCCGGAAAATGGAATGCCTCCAGAACATGCCGAACCTGGCCGGAGTGAATGCCGAAGAGGGGCTTGCGCGGTATATGATCCAGTGCAGGATCATCTATTTTGAGAAAGAGAGGAATTAAGAATGAAATTAAGTGAACTGATGAGCGGTGTGACACCGAAAGCTGATTATGAGGGCTGGGCAACCAATGACGATTTTATCCTTGCCATTGACTTAACTCCTGGCGCTGCAGTGGCAACGAAGACCAGCGAGTACGGTGCCGTACAGCTTGGCGTGCAGGGACTGGATGCGCAGATGAACCCGTCCACCGCAGACAAGGTTTATATCCGGGCAGGGCAGTCTACCCAGAAGACCGGCACACAGAGGACCTTTTCCGTGTCTGGTGACCGGTATATCGGCGATGATGTGCAGGATTTCATGTTCAGCCATGATATCAAGTACGGAACCGGCAATAAGGTAATTACCAACTACGTGTACTTCTGTATGCTCACCGGAAAGGGCGAAAAGGGACAGGTGTCCATCATCGTGAACAGCGATGGCAGCGGCAACGCCGGCGATTCTTCCGCGATCGATGTGGAGCTGAAGAAGGTCGGAAGTGCACCCACGGAGTATACATACAATGCAGAAGGCTGAAGGCAGGAGGATCTGACAAATGGAGAAAGTGACGATTCTGGGGAAGACTCTGCAGGCGGACTTTACCAGCCCGTCATATGCGGAGAAGTTTGAAAACGAAGTACAGAGGGTTGGCGAAGAGTTTGGAAGAGCCAGTCAGGCAGAGCGTGGATCAGAGGGGCTCAAGATCCAGTGCGAGGCGGTGATTCATGCGTTTGATACCCTGTTCGGCGCCGGATCTGCACAGAAGGTCCTCGGAAAGGAGACGAACCTGCTGGTCTGCCTGGATGCTTTTGTGGAGTTATGCAGCGTATATCAGACACAGATCAACCCGCTGATTACTGAAAAGGCCAAGAAAGCCAGGGAGATGATGTCCGGTGCAGGAAAGTGACTGTTACAATATCCTCACCTCAAAGCTCCCGGAAACGGTGCAGGTGTCTGGCGCGGAGGTTCCGATCAATACAGATTTCCGTGTCGGGATCCGGTTTGATGACTTGATGCACAGTGAGAAAAGCGATGAGGAGAAGATCTTCGGGCTGCTTCTTCTGTATTACCCGGAGCTTCCGCTGGATCTGGACGGCGCTGTGATGGCTGCTGTCCGGTTCTTTGCGGCGTGGCGGGACATTCCGGAGCATGATGACGGCGCCGGGATCCGGGCGTCCGAAAAGAAAGAGATCTGTTCCTTCAGTCAGGATGCCCCATACATTTATGCTGCTTTTCGGCAGCAGTATGGGATCAATCTTCAGACGATAAGCAGCGGGGAGCTCCACTGGTGGGAGTTCCTGGCACTGTTTGAGGCGCTGGACGAAAACACGCTGATCCGGAGGATCATGTACTACCGGAATGTTCCGCTGTCGGATTTTAAAGGCAAGGAGCGGAAGCGGATCCAGGAACTGAAACGGATCTACCAGCTGAAGAATGACACGCCGATGGATGCGAAGACAGCCCTTGCGAAGCGGAACGCGGACATGAAGACGTATGTGAAAAAAAGATTGGAAACAGTAAATGCGCACCGATAGAGGGTGCTTTTTTGTTGCCCAGAGGCAGGTGAGAACACATAAATGGCAAGTACAGACGGAACCATCAAAATCGGGACAGAACTGGATCAGTCCGGGCTGAAAAAGGGGCTAAGCGGCATTGATGGTCTGGTAAAGAAAGGGCTCGGCGGTGTTGCAACAGTCGCGAAGGCGGCAGTTGGGGCAGTCGTTGGAGTATCTACGGCTCTGGCAGGCGCAGGAGCGGCGTCTGTCAAGGTCGGAGCCAGCTTCGAGGAAGGGATGTCCAAGGTGGCGGCAATTTCCGGAGCGGCCGGAGAAGAACTGGCGGCGTTGACGGATAAAGCCAAGGAGATGGGAGCCAAGACAAAGTTTTCCGCGTCCGAAGCCGCGGATGCTATGAGTTACATGGCCATGGCGGGCTGGAAAACGGAAGATATGCTCAACGGCATCGAAGGCATCATGAACCTGGCGGCCGCATCCGGCGAGGATCTGGCCTCAACCAGCGATATTGTTACGGACGCGCTGACAGCAATGGGTCTTGCGGCATCCGATTCCGGGCATTTTGCGGATGTTCTGGCTGCAGCTTCTTCCAACAGCAACACCAATGTCGCCATGATGGGAGAGACGTTTAAATACGCGGCGCCTCTGGCCGGAGCATTGGGATATAACATTGAGGATCTTGCCCAGGCGATCGGTCTGATGGCAAACTTCGGGATCAAGGGATCGCAGGCAGGAACGGCACTGCGGAGTATCCTTACAAGGCTTGCAAAGCCGACTTCCGAAACCGAAGCGGCTATGAGTAAATATAATATCTCCCTGAAAAATTCGGATGGATCCATGAAGACGCTCATGGAGGTTATGGAGAATCTGAGGGATTCCCTCCAGGGACTTTCGGAGGATGAGCAGGCTTCGGCCGCTGCGGCAATCGGCGGACAGGAAGCTATGTCCGGGCTGTTAGCAATTGTAAACGCATCTGAAACGGATTTTGATAAGCTGGCCGATGCAATCATGAATGCGGATGGCAGTGCGGAGCAGATGGCCGACACCATGATCGACAACCTGGCCGGAGCCACAACGATCCTGAAATCTTCACTGGAAGGCCTCGGAATTGAGATCTATGAGAGCATGCAGGAGCCGTTGAAAGATACGGTAAAGCAGTGCACGGTCTATGTCAATGAGATGACAGATGCCTTTAAGAATGACGGTGCTGCGGGAGCAGCGGAGGCGGCAGGCGGGATTATTGCCAGTCTGATTGCCGGAATGGCGCAGGGCGTGCCGGGGATTGTTGAAACAGCAGTTACGGCAATCAAGGCATTTGAGAAAGAAATCATTGAGAACAAGGGGGCTTTGCTTGACGCCGCAAAGGACGTGGCGGACGCTTTTGCAGACGGCCTGATCGATCTGCTCCCCAGATCTGTCCGCACTCCGGTACGTAAAGCTGTGGATGAAATCAAAAAATCATTCGCAGATGGTGGATTAAAGAAGGGCGTTGAGACGGTTTCGACCATCTTTAAGAATTTCGGGAAGATTCTCTCCCAGCTTACAAAGACCATTCTTCCGCCTTTTGTGAAGATCCTGGATTTCACGGGAGATCATCTGGATATCCTTCTGCCGGTTGTGGCGGCGGTATGTACAGCATTCAAGGGTTTCAGCATTGTGAAGTCTGCGACGGACGGCATCGGGAAGCTGGCAGGGGCAGCCAAGGGATTATTTGCAATCCTGTCGGCCAATCCGATCGGGGCAGTGGTTTCGGTTGTTGCCGGGCTGACTGCAGGTCTTGTAGTGCTGGCGGCGACAACAGAGGACGCCACAGAAGCTCAGTATGGATTGACAGACGCACAGAAAGAGCTGATTGACCGGAACGCCGAACTGGCAGAATCCTACCGGGAAACGGATGAAGCCAAGCAGGAAGCCTTTGCCGGAATCAATTCAGAGTATGGCTATTATGAAGAACTGTGGAATGAATTACAGGGGATTGTAGACCAGAACGGCAAGGTAAAGGAAGGCTACGAGGAGCGTGCCGCGTTTATCACATCGACACTTTCCGAGGCGCTTGGAATCGAGATCGATTTGGTGGACGGCCAGATCCAGAACTATGAAGAACTGGATCAGACGGTTCAAAAAGTTATGGCAACCAAGAAAGCGGAAGCCATGCTGGATGCCGATCAGGACGCCTATACAGAAGCAATCAAAAATCAGGACGAAGCTCTGCAAAACTATCTGTCCACCCAGAAGGAATACAACGAGAAGAAGAAAGAGCACGAGGAACTGGTAAAAGCGGCAGAAGATGCCGAGCGGCACTTTAATGAAGTTGCCGAAGAGGGCGGGGCGGTCGCACAGGAAGCAGAACAGGCATGGTCGGATGCAGTACACGCAAGAGATGTATCCAAAGACAGTCTGGACAAGCTAGAAGAGTCTTATACGAAAGCGTCGGATACCTATCTGGGCTATGTAAATACTATCCGAAACCATGAAGGTGTTGCATCGGCGGTGATCTCCGGGGACGCGGATCAGATCGAGGACGCGCTTACGCTGATGGAACATAAATTTGTCCATGCAGAAGGTGCTACCAGAGAGAGCCTGCAAAATCAGGTTACAAACCTGAAACAGACCTATGCAGATATGCAGCAGGCCGTCAAGGACGGAGCACCGGGCGTTACGCAGGAAGCCGTCGATGAAATGGGTCTGATGGTGGAGAAGGCCGACGCAGAGCTCCAGAAGTTTGATGACCTGGCGCTGCAGCGGGCGAAGGAGTCCGGAGAATCCTACGCATCCGGAATAAGGGACAGCGTTCCGCTGACGGAAAGTGAAGCTGCCGGAATGGTTGATGCGGAATACCGGACGATGCAGTCCAGGGATTTTACCGCTATCGGGCAGAACCAGATCAACCAGATAAAAAGTGGGATCCAGTCAAAATCTCCGGAAGCAGCAACAGCGGCAGAAAATGTTATGATCGGTGCAAAAGCCGCTGCGGCTGCGATTGACAGCACCAGTGTTGGTGTGAACTTTGGCGCAGGAATCGTGGCGGGAATCGCAAGCAAAGTTGGAGATGCCGCCGCAGCCGGAGCCAATATCATGATCGCCGCGATGAACAGCTCTAACAAGGCTCAGGATTCGCACAGCCCGTCAAAAAAGATGATCAAATCTGGACGCAACTTCGGAGCCGGCGCAAAGATCGGTATCGAGGACATGACTCCGAGAGTTGCAAAAGCCGGTGCCAATATGGCAACATCTGCCATGGATTCCTTCCGGGAACGGATGAAAAATTTCGATTTCTCCGGGACTGTTGGCCGGATCCGCGGGATCATGTCCGGGCGGAACCTGTCGTACTCATCGGCGGTGCAGACGCAGGTCGGATATACCGGAAGACGATCAGAGTGGGATGTGGCAGATCAGTTTGAAGAGAAAACCATCACGCAGAACATCAATATATACCAGCCGGTCAAGAGTCCGGTAGAAACTGCACGTGAACTCAAAAAAGTAGGGAGGGAACTGGCTTTTGGAAAATGACATCACATTCCGGTTTGAGCAGGAAGGAAAATTCCTTGTGCTTGACGGGACAGAGTTTGACATTATCAATTACGAAGGACTGGAAGCCAGCTCCTACAACCTGGTTACAGAAGAGTATGTAAGACGTGCCGGTGAACGGCTGAAACGGAGCCAGATCTTATCCAGGCAGATCATGGTTGAGTTTGATTATTTGAAAGACGAATATGCAGATATGCGCCGAAGACTGATCGGATTTTTTACGCCGCTTTCCAGTGGAAAACTTACAGTGACTTATCTGGGAGAGCGAAGGTGTATTGATTATCGGGTGTCTAGTTTTAAAGTTAACAGCATACGGCCGGAAGAGTGGCTGTCATGCCTGCTGTACATCAAGTGTTTGGATCCTTTTTTCCAGTCTATCACCCGCACCGGAGTATCGATCATGACGCTGGTGGGCGGTTGGAAGTGGCCATTTACGCTGCCATTCAAACTGCGACAGTACGGTGAAC